>CAJUBQ010000006.1 GCA_910584595.1 uncultured Eubacterium sp. | reverse complement strand
ATCCCAAATTTAGGAGTCATAGTGGGCTATGTTGACTAAATTTGGGATAAATTCTCCGCAAAGTGGGGAGTGCAGATCGCGGGAATGATTTTTCAAACACGCTCTAAGTAAAATATCAGAAAATTATAATTCCTGCAACGTCAAAAAATGAACGTAAAACCCCTGCAATTCGTACCGTATCACAAAATTTTTATTTTTTTTATAATATTTTCAGAAAAGGAGGTTAAGAAAGAATATGAAGAAGAAAAAAGAAGTACAGGTAAAAACCAAATTTTCCCTGAACCTCATGTGGAAACAGAGGTATCTTCTGGCTATGTCTTTACCATTCGTGGTTTGGCTCATCATCTTTAAGTATATCCCATTATGGGGATGGACGATGGCATTCCAGGAAGTCAAGCCTGGTACCTTTGCTCTGCCGGTCTGGGAACGTAAATTTGTCGGCTTTGACAATTTTATAAAAGCTTTTACCGACCGTCTGTTTGGGCAGACAATGATCAATACGATCGGCCTGAGCCTGCTTGGCATCGCAATCAGTACGATAACATCGATCATCTTTGCGCTCGTGTTAAATGAACTATGCTTTACACGATTTAAAAAGATCACACAGACCGTATCTTATCTTCCGCACTTTGTATCATGGGTTATCATCGCCAGCATTGCAAAGATGTTGTTAAACGACGGCGGAGCGCTTGATACCGTACTGAATACAAAGCTGCACCTGATGTCTACGAACTCTCCGGTTTTCTGGATCGTCGTCTGTTTCATCAATGTATGGAAAGAGATGGGCTGGGATGCGATTATTTATCTCTCAGCAATGGCAGGCATTGACCAGGGACTTTACGAAGCGGCAAAAGTGGACGGAGCCGGACGTCTCAAACGCATCTGGCATGTAACGCTTCCAAGCATCAAGCCTACGATTATCGTCCTTTTGATTATGAATATCGGCGGTGCGCTGAACGTAGGTATGGAACGCCAGATGCTGTTAAGCAACAGCATCGTACAGGATCATGCAATGGTTCTTTCCTGGTTCGCTTATGTCCGTGGTATCGGAAGCAACAATTATGGACTTGGTACCGCTATCGGTATGTTCCAGTCTGTCGTCGGCATCATCCTTTTATTTATTGCAAATAAAGTGGCCGGAATGATCGGCGAAAGCAAACTTGTATAGGAGGCGGACTCATGGCTAAAAATGATTTTCAGAAAAAAGGCAGCGGCAATGAAAAAGTACTGGACTATATTTTACTTGTATTCTGTCTGCTGCTGATCGTAATCACTGTCTATCCGTTTCTGAACGTGCTTGCAATTTCACTGAATGATTCGATGGACACGATGCGGAATGTTAACTTTATTATTCCCAGAAAGTTTACACTCAGCAACTACACTTACATATTCAAAGAAAACAACCTGGGCGGCGCGTTTGCCATGTCGGTAGCAAGAACACTGCTCGGAACCGGCATCGGCGTTATTTGTACGGCTATGCTTGCATATGTACTCAGCCGAAAGGATTTTTATTTTCATAAATCCTTCACGATTCTGTTTATTATTACCATGTATGTCAGCGGCGGCATGATCCCGGAATACCTTTTGCTGACAAGAACGCTGAAATTAGGCAACAGTTTTCTTGTATATATTATTCCGGGTTTGATCTGGGTATATAACGTTATTTTAATGCGTTCTTTTATCGAAGGACTTCCGGATGCTCTGCAGGAAGCGGCAAGATTAGACGGCGCAAACGATTTTGTCATATTCAGCAAAGTCATTCTGCCGCTGTGTACGCCTTCTATGGCGACCGTAGCCCTGTTTTACGCAGTCGGACAATGGAACTCTTTTATGGACACCTACCTGTATGCCAGAGATCTTCCAACGCTGCAGTATGTATTGTATGAAATCATGGAACAGGCATCCATCCGTGTGGATCCTCATGCATCGTCCGCACAGCTTAAAAACGCAGTTTCACCGATGTCTGTACGTATGGCAATCACAATCGTCGCAACTGTTCCTATTCTGATTGTATATCCGTTCCTCCAGAAATATTTCGTAGGCGGTATGACACTCGGCGCAGTAAAAGACTGATGATTTCACATCGCAGTCAAACATCATTTACACAAATAACGTGATTTAAAACAAAAATATAATGAATGAAAATAGAAAAGGGAGAGAAAAATATGAAAGCTAAAAAATTAGGCGCTTTACTGTTAACAGCATCATTAGCTGCCGGTATGCTGACAGGCTGCGGCGGTAAAGACGATGCAAAGGATTCCGCAAATACAAACACAGATGCAGGAACCGGAACCGATGACTCCGGCGACGGCGGAAACAACGGGGAAGTAACAGAACTGACTTTTTACAATGCAGACCTTACAGAAGATGATCCATGGACGGATCCGGTTGCACAAATATTGACCGAAAAGACGGGTGTAAAATTAAAAGTAGACCATCCGGTCGGCGAAGACAAACAGAGAATTTCTCTGATGATCGCAGAACAGAACTTCCCGGATCTCATCTATGCAAAAGGCGATGCCGGCAGCTTAATCGACGCAGGCGTTATGATCGACATGACGGAGCTGATCGAAGAATATGGCCCGAATATTAAAAAAATGTACGGAGAAGAATTTGACAAACTGAAATATTCAGCTGACGATCCTGCCATCTACCAGTTATCCTCTTATCAGATGGGCGGTACAAAATTTGAAGACTCCGGCACTGCACAGGTACAGTTTGCCGTACTGAAAGAAAATGATTATAAAATCCCGGAAACTTTGGAAGAGTTTGAACAAATGCTCAAAGATTATAAAGAAGCGCATCCAACAGCCGAAGACGGTTCCGAAACAATCGGCCTGACACTCTCTGCCGCTGACTGGCACTGGATGATTACTCTGGGCAATCCGGCAGGCTATATTGCAGAAGGCGCTCCGGACAATGGCCAGTGGCTCATTGATGAAAATTATAATGCAACTTACAAGTTTACATCCGATAAGATCCGTTCTTATTTTAAGTGGCTGAATAAGCTGTATAACGAAGGTCTGCTGGATCCTGAATTTGCAACCCAGACACATGACGACTATATTGCAAAGATTGCCAGCGGACGTGTTCTCGCCCTGTTTGACACACTGTGGGATTATCAGGATGGTGAAAAAATACTGAAATCCGATGGCAAGCTGGATAAAACATACTGCGGGCTTCCGCTGACTGCAGACAAAGATACAAAAGCTCCTTCCCTGATGTATCAGGGTCTTGCAACCGGTCAGGGCGTTGGCATTACAACAGCCTGTGAAGATCCGGTAGCCGCAATCAAATTTTTAGATTATATCTGCTCTGATGAAGGCCAGGTGCTTGTTAACTGGGGAATCGAAGGAACCAATTACGAAATTGACGAAAACGGCCACCGCTACCGCACTGAAGAAGAGATCAAAAAAGAATCGGAAGATAAAAATTATAAGAAAACAACAGGCGTAGGATTCCATAACTATCCGTTCCCAAATTACGGAACCGGCGTTACAGATTCGACAGGCAGCACATTTTCTACAGACAGCAAAGAATCTGTTATCTCAGAGTACAACGAAGAACAGCAGGCAGCATGCAAAGCCTGGGGTGTAGAATTACTCGTAGATATTTTCCCACAGCCATCCGAATTTGAAACACCTGCATTCCCGCCAACCTGGGCATACTCCATGCCGACAGATTTTGTAGAAATCAGCAACAAGCTGGATGAAATCGCACAGGCTTCCTTAATCGGATGTGTGATCGGAAGTGAAGCTGACTTTGACAGTTCTTATGATAAAATGATTTCCGATCTGGAGGGCTCCGACATGAATGATGCAGCACAAATACTGACAGACATGGTAAAAGGCAAAGTAGCGCTTACACAGTAATGCCAGCGCCGTCTTACTTATTTCGTCTGTTGCAAATTATATGCAAGGGGGACTGTCGCGCGAAACGACAGCCCCCTGTTTTTATACCCATATCCTTTTTACAACCAGTCTGTTCTTATGTTCCACATAGGTATACCTGATATCATCCATATATTTTTTGACCAGATAAATACCAAGTCCGCCCGGCTCTCGTTCATCCAACCCTTTTGTAAGATCCGGCTTCTCCTTATCCAAAGGATTATAGGCTGTTCCGTCATCTTCAAAAATAAGCGTGATTTTAGTCCCGTGTCCTTCCTGATGATCTTTCTGCGTTTCTGCCGTATTTATTTTCATCATTACTGTAACAAACTGCGCCCCGCTGTAATAACAGATATTAGAAACAATTTCATCCGTAACCATACGTACCGTATTTGCTGCAGGCTCCGGTACCTGATGTTTCCTGAATTCCTGATCCAAAAACTCCATAATCTCCGCAAGACAGGAAAGCTCTGCCGTACCTGTATATTTTTTGAATGCGCAGCCATGATAGCGCACAGCAAGCATTGTTATATCGTCAAATTGTTCTTCGCTTCCCTGAAATACAGTTACATCTTCCCACACTGCTGCCAGCAGTTCCTCGGTTCCTTTTTGCCAGCTCTCATTCAAAATATTTTGCAGACGCCCTTCCCCATACATTTCCCGGTCTTTATTTTTTGCTTCGGTAACTCCGTCCGTATAGAGAAACAAAGTATCGCCTGCCTTTAGCATTACCTCTTTTTGCTCATACTGCATCTCTTCCATTCCTGCCAGTACAAATCCCGTTTTTTCCAGGCCATAGGTATATGGTTCCTCTCCCTGCTTTAGCAGCGGCGCATTGTGCCCTGCGTTCACATATACCAATCTGCCTGTGGAAAGCGTCAGAATACCCATCCAGGCTGTGACAAACATTCCGTTTTTGTTATTTTTGCAAAGCGCCCTGTTTGCAGTTTCAAATGCATCTTTTACCGAATCTGTATGGCCGGCTAAATTCTGTAAAAGCGTCTTGGAAACGACCGTAAACAAAGCCGCCGGCACCCCTTTTCCCGATACGTCCGCTATCAAAAACATCAAATGATCTTCATCCGTCAGAAAAAAATCGTAGAAATCTCCAGCTACTTCTTTTGCAGGCGCCATTTTCGCACATATGTCAAATTCCTCATATTGATGCAGCAGATGCAGTGGATCCGGCAGCATATCGGCCTGCAGCTTTGCGGCGACATCCAGTTCCGTCCGGATTCGCTCCTTTTCTTTCGTAATCTGCGTCATATCCGCTATATATTGCTCGACATCCAGCATCATCTTCTGAAAGGCCAATGCAAGCGTACCTGTTTCCCCTCCGCACCTTCCAATCTCCTCACACTGCAGAGCCATCTTTCGGCCGTCCGGCCTGCAGCCGGCTTTTTCTAAAGTTTCTCTGTCCGCATAGCTTCCGGCAATCTTTGCCAGACTCTCTATCGGTATTGTGATCTGTTTCTCCAAATGAAGCAAAAAGCAGATCGATAACCCACACAACAGAAAAAACACCATACTGACGCGAATATAAATCCGATTCCATAAAGACACAAGATCCGTTACAAAATGCGACATTTCCAAATACGATGCAGCCCCCATCATAGCTGCCGCCAATATGCTGAGCATCAAAAAAATTAACACAAAGCGTACATTTAACGTCAGCGCCCTGCCTTTGCCATCATCCAAAAAAACACCTGCCAATATGAGCAGCGGTATGCCTAATACAATGTTAAAAACAAGATTATTAAAAAACAGCACGAGCGTATCTTGCGAGAGCAGCGTTCCGAGCTGATGCTTCTGCAAAATAACGCCCAATACCGCAGCCATAAACATCGAATCCAAAAATACAATAAAAAGATAGCGAATCACATCCCACGCCTTTGCAAAATGAATCATCTCCCGCTTTTTTCCGCCAAACCAAAGCTTATATGGCAGCCAGCCATAAATAAACTGAGCGCCGAATCCCCAGATGCAAATTTCTTTCGGATACCCGGAAATTACATCTGCGGCCAGATTGCCAACCGCGCATCCAAGCGGTCCGGCCGCACCCATAATAAAACCGCATACCGGCGGCAGGACAGCAGCCGGCCGTACTTCTGTCAGCCCCGTCAAATGAAAAAAACTGCGAAAAGGAATCGTAACCATAAAAAATAAAACTGCTGACAGTATACATTTCACCAATGACTTCATAAAATCCTCCTGTTGTCTGTCACAAATGCTGTATCAAAATAAAAAACATATCAGACATGGCAATGCTGCAGCAGCCGCTATACGCAAATAACGTTCATTTACCGGACTGTGGCCGGCAAATACGATCCCGCCCAAAAGTATAAGCATCAACAGCAAATAAGCAGCGCTTATCATAAAATAAACATATTTGCTGTGCAGCAACCGCTGTTTTTTCGGACGAGGCTGACATTTTATGCAGATCGCGTCCGAGGTAAAAAGAATCAGCAGCGGCATTCCCAGTCCTACGGAGAAACCAAAATTATTAAAAAAAATATATTGATAAATTTCCGGCATCCAGGTATCAAAAAACACGTACAGCCCAAATGCCAGTATCCATGCTGCCGTCATCGCTGTCACAAATGCAATGATACAATATAAGAGCATATTTTTTCCGCTGTGCACATTCGGCTCTTCTTTGGAAAACGAATGCCACAGACGGAATGGCAAATAAGCCGCAATATAATTAGCAATCATTCCAAGAATTGACCTGAATGAAAGCGTTCCTGCCAGATCAGATATGAGATTGCCTGTCCCACAGGCGGCCGCGCCAACCGGCCCGGCCAAAAGTCCGGCCACCTGAGGAATTGCATTGACCGGACGGATTTCTGTCAAACCTTCTACGAGCGCCATAACTTTAAATGTAACGCCAAGTACAACAAACGCGGCAAACGTGATGAAAAATCTGCTTCTGTTACCTGGATCCCACTGTTTTTGCATCGCTTTTCCTCCTTCGCCCGTTATCTTCCAAAAAACGCAGGCCAGCCACTGCCGCTCCCAGCATGATTATGACCGCGCCAGCGACAGAGCTGCCATTGATCCGCCTGTTTCCCCCGTATGCAGCAGGCAGAAGCGCCGCCAGCAACAGTGTAATCACCGGCTCTGTAGAAGCTATCACGGTAACACTGACGGCATCCGTATATTTTTGTGCATACATCAGCACAATATAGGCATATGCTTTCGCAAAAAAAGCAAGCACAAAAATATTAGACAATAATTCTTTGGTTATGACAATCTTAGAAACTGCCGAAGGATCTTTGACAAACCAAATCAAAAAACCTGTCATCGCCGTAAATAACATCTGTATCATACATAACAGCAATGGATGTTCTTCTTTTGCATAACGATCAACTGCAATCGTATAAACAGCAGAGCCAAAACATCCTGCCAGCATATAAAAAGCCCCTGCATTACAAAGCTTTTCCACATGCATCCCGGAGCTGATGCATAATCCAATCAATATCATACCCGCTCCCAGCAGCTGATTCTTCGTTGGCTTTTTATGGAACAGGAAAAGCAATAACGGTACGATAATAATTGTCAGCGCAGATAAAAAGCTTGCTTCTGCAGCTTCCATATACTGAATTCCTTTTTTCTCAGCAAGCAGATTAAAGCTTAGGATTAAAGAAAGCAGCAGTCCTTTCAGCCACGTACTCTTTGCAGCCTCCTTTAGCTGTTTCCAGAAAATAGCTGCCATAATAACTGCTGCAATTCCGGTTGTCAAAGCAAGATATGCATAAGACGAAAAATTTTCCGGCAAATTTTTAATAAATATGTAGGAAGCCGCCCAACATAGCGTAATTGAAAACAACAAGATATTACTTTCCGTTTTTGACATCGTTCTCCTCCCTGTCATCAGCTCCATAATAGAATGAAACATCCGCGTTTCTTTTTTCTACCAGAATGCTGTTTTGATTCAATGCTGTCAGCAGCTCATCCATTATTTTTTGCAGCTGCTCTTTTCTTATATCTGCAAACTGACAGATCATTGTATTCTCCATCGTGCGCCGGCCTTTTTCATCCACCCAGCTCCCGTATGCCTCCATACAGGTATAACCGTCTGTATATCTGCCGCAAATTTCCTCAATCATTTGTTTTGCTTTCTTCGTTGGTATGATCTGCTTATAAGTATCTTTGTCATTTAACCCGATAAAAAGAAGATACATGATCTGTGATTCCTCTTCGGATTCTGCCAATGATTGTGCAAGCATCTGCCGATTCGCACTTTTGCATTCCTGCAGGCTATATATGCTTCCTCCAAGGCCAAGCGACAGCAGGATGTTCCAACATATAAAAACACATGCCATTCTTTTTTTCATTTTTCCTGCACCTGCCTGATAGTTAATATTTCTGTAAATCCTGTCATTCGGAGCACAGACATGACATCCGCTCCTACATGACACAGCTCCATTTCACCCTGCTGTTTCAGTTTTTTAGCCGCCCATAAAAAAACTCTTAGTCCTGCCGATGATACATACTGCAGACTCTTACAGTCCATGACCAATGCGGTATCATTTGTGAGCAGGCTCCTGAGACGCTCCTCCAGCATTGGCGCTGTCAGACTGTCCAAACTGCCCTCCAGACAGATGGTGAGCTTTTCACCTTCTTTTTTTTCCACGATATTCATATCCGTCCTTCTTCCTCCTCCCACTCGGGTTTCCTTGTGAATCCTATGTGATAAGTTACCTTTTCCATTGTTAATTCGTGCTCTCCGGCCTGATATCTGCCGACAGAAATATCTTTCCCTATAATTCTGCCTTTTGGATAATCATTCAGACAGCGATTCAGTAAATCAGCCTGTTGTTTTCTAACCTCATCTGAAAATGGCCTTCCGGGGTGAATCCCTCCAATCGTAACCAGCTTCACATAGTGAATTTCTTCCAGTGCAGATATTCTTTCCTGCCTCATGGTATCTTTTCCTCCAATGGACGATTTGTCAAAAGCAACATCTGATATTCTTCCTGCGTCTGTAACCGTTCAGATTCCAGCGCATTTACACGCTGCTGCGCCCTTACTGCCCGGTTTTGCGCTTCTAACAGGATGGGATAATATGCTTCCTGACTGTCATAAGGCTTTACTTTTCCTCCCTGGCAGCATTTTAACAAACATAAATCTGATATCTTGCTCTCATCATAAGCTGTCATATCCGCTAACAGACAAATGATCGTTTCTGCCTGTTCTAAAAAAACAGACCATGATTGGTCCGCTTCCTCCAATGCCTGCTCCCATCCATGCAAATCCTGCGGTTCTTTAATTTCTTCCGCTGAATTTACCTCCTGCAGCCTCGCCAGATCATACAGTTTTCGCTGCATATCTGCTATCTCTTTCATCCGTCTTATAAAACCGTCCCTGCCTTTTTTTGCCGCCGCAATCTGACGCTCCAGCCGATACAGCTTACGTTCCAGAGTCTTCCGGCGCCCCGCTGTTCTCCCCTCCTGCTCCAAAAGCTCCTGTCCATTCTCATCTTTAAGATCTGAACGCACAAGCGTCGGACACAGTTCAGCCGTCATAACATCCAATACTCTGGAAAGTCCTTCCGGCATTCCATAATTGGCTGCTCTTACATCTACATGGTATTTTGCTGAATAATCCGTACCTCTTGTATTTGTATGGTGCGCACTGACATTTCCGGTAATGCTGACCTTGGCCGGGCCAATTCCTGCATTGGCGGCCGTTTTGGCGCTTAATTCCAGCGCAGTATCCTTTTTTTCACTTTGCTTTACTTCCATATCAAATAAAAGGCTGACCTCTTCTACCTGCAAATTTGGAACCGGCACAATTGCTAACAGCGGCAGTTCCACCTTCATCTCATCCAAATTACTGGTGCCGTCTTCATTCCATCTCCGCCTCTGATATTGAAATGCCGCAGTGCGTACTTTTCCGCTTTCATCCAGTCCTACTCTGCTGATAAAATCAGCTGCAGCGTCCGCCAGCTGAATGCCGGCATCTGCTGCTGCGGCTAACGGCGCCCCGATCAGCTGCGCCATTTCCAGACCTGCAAACTGCTCAACTACTGCCATAACGATTCTTCCTCCTTTTCTACATGAATCACAAGCCTTTCCAGCCACAAAATAGTTTCATCCAGACGGCTGCCTTGTAATGATTCCATAACGAGCCTTTCATTCAGCCTGTCCTTCATTTGTTCATCATTCATCTTTATCATCCTGATCTAATCCATATGCAATCTCAAGATCCATCATCTGCTGCTGACAGCGCATCATGCGGTTCGCAATATTAGACTGCACCATCTGATACTTATCTCTGTCATAATCATATACATTGTCTTCAAAGGCGTCCCTGCTGATCTGGTACATTTTTTCCTGTTCCATCATCATTTCCGCAACTTTTTGATACAACTGTTTTAATCTTTTCATCCTTGCTCTGAGATCAGCCAGTTTTTGTCGTACCTGTTTCTGACCGTCTGAGCCAGGGCTTCCATCCATATCGATCGGCGTCGTATCCATCTTCCTGACTACCTGATTCGTACTAAGCAGGTCTGCAAGCCGCAGGATCCCTTCTGATGCTGGGATCGCTATGACCTGCAGCTTATAAGCGGCTCTTGGCAGAAAATCGCTCTCCCTTTGTTCCGGCGAGCAGATACGGGCCTGCATCTGATACTCTCCTTCTTGTTTGACGGCCTTCATTTCCGCCGAAAAACCAATTTCCGCCTTTTCAATTCCAAGCCCTGAAACCGGTACAACAGAAAGCAGCGGGACCTGAAGCTTTAAATTCTCTACATGGTATCCTTCCTCCGCTTCCTGACGAACCTGATCGTAAGCAATATTCAGATGATTCAAATGCAGGATTTCTTCTTGTCCGTTCTGCTGCACAGTTCCCATAGACCGTATTGCCTGAACCATATCTTTGCCAAGCTGCCTGTTCGAATTGGCAAGCGCATGGAGCGGTGCATATACAAGGTCATCCAGCGGCATAAAATCATCATCTTTATATTCCCCGTCTGAGCCGTTTTTACCGCCTGCTCTTTTCTTTCTTCCTAATCCCGGCATTGTTATCTGCCCTTTCTTTTCACAAACTGCCGCGCAATAATAAAAGTAAATTATTTCACGGCAGTTCTTCGTTTTCACGTATCATTTATCTTACAGACATTTCTGTACGCTTCTTCAGCTTAAAAACAGCTTTTGCTCTGCTTGTCTTCTTTTTACAAGGCCATTTAGTTCTTTGCCACCGCCCTTATTATACAAAAGCATCTTCTGCGCTACCGTCGCCGCATTCCTGCCAGTCACAAGCTGCTGCAGATTGCTTTCTCCGCAATTATAGGCAAAAGACGTAAGCGCGTCAAACTGATTTTGATTTAAAGAAAAACCAATCTTTCCATTCTCTACACACTTATTAACATAGTCTTCATATACTGCCAGATCTTTTTTCAACAGTTTTTTTGCTTCTGCTTCTGAGGACAGCCGATCGCCCGGTTTTACATTTTTCGTATGTCCATATCCGATTGTCCATACATCAGCCGGACATTTATACGCTTCCAGTTTGCATCCTTCAAACTGCGCAATCATGTTAATACCTTTGTTTGATATTTTTCTTTTTTCTGCTTTTGGCATTTTATCCTCCATATTTTTATATACTGTTTCCCTCAAATTCCAGCGTTATTTCTTCTAATGTATCCAAGTTGACTGCATCCGGCGTCAAAAGAGAAATCGTCCATTGCGTAAACGGCGTCGGCTGCGCATACCATCCGGCAAATTCTCTGCTGATTCTGCCGTCTTTTTGTATATGCACACTGCCATCATTCTGCTTTACATACTGGAATTTACGGCGGAACGGTTCCATAGAAAAATTCCACGTTTTCCCAAGCCTGTCCGCATGATCTCCGGACGTACTGATTTCAAAAATTACCGGAACGCCTTCTTTTTCCGCTCCACGCAGCCATAATCGAACCGTGTCCAGACGTACTCTGGAATGTCCCGCAAATATAGTACTATCCTCCATAATCGGAATCTGCATCTGATGTTTTTCTTTCAAATCTTTTGTAAGCAGTTCAAATTCTTTATCCCTTCCCTTTTGAAATGTTACAGACAGCTTTTGAAATTCCTGCGGAGGCGGATTCAGACCTTCCAATACTTTCTGCCAGTTCTCATATACGCTTAACAAATCCTGTTTTAAACCAGCGGCGTCTTTCGATGGTACAATTGGCAGCGGAAACTTCTGCAGCGTCCAGTATTCATATGCCGCACTGTAATTTTCCATAACAATACAAATCCAGCGCTTCATATTTGTCATCTGCTCCGAAAAATACATCTGCAGCTTTTCTGTCTCCATCTCCTCGTCCGTGAGCCGTTCATACTCTTGCATGATACGATGTCCGTTTTCTGCCATTCTGCTGCTTTCCATCACCAGGCTCCCATACTCCTGGCCTTTTTGAACTGCCGCTTCCTTTGCGCGGAGCGCAGCTTTTCCATAAATCATATATTTTTTATATTCTGTAACCAGATTGTCAATACCCGGAGCTCCCATTTTTTGATACTGGCTTAAATTCAATAAAACATCCTGTTCATAAATATCCCACCAGTATAGTGATTGTTCCCTTGGTTTTGATACATCTGTAAAATCTAATGCATCCGTCATGCCTGCGTCTGCGTTCAGGTTACTCAGGCAGACAGAATTTTGATACAAACGCTCCAGATGATCCAGACAGTCCGTAAGCTTTTCAAGCGTATCGGTAACCTTCTCCCAGTTTTCTTTTAGTTTTGCCTGCTTTGACTGTTCCGGATTGACTGCCTGGTCAACAATCTTTTGAATCTGTTCAAGCAGTTTTTTATGTTCTTGCACTGCATTTGCAGTTCCCGCTCCGGCCGATGCCGTTCCTCCGGCAGCTGCGCCTCCGGCCGGGCCAAGCGCCACAACGCCGACTACCAAAGTAATCACAGAAACGCCTAAAGAAAAGATTCCTTTTAAAATCTCAACTGCTGCTTCGATCTTTTGCAAACTGCACCAATAAGAAAAATCGATTTCAAACTGCTTCTGCAAATAGCTGAGATAATCCTGCTGAAGCTGAAAATTAAACGCTGCCTGTTTATAACTGTCCAATGCTGCCTCATAATCTTCTTTTGCAGTGCCAAGCGAAATCTGCGCATAGTTTTTTGCATTTTCCTGCAGATCATACATCAGCTGAACGGACTCTCTGCGTTCCTTTCTATCGGCTGCCCTGTCCTGAAACCGGAAATATGCCGACTCATATTTTTCAAGTATATCCAAATATCCCTCCGCCTGCTTATGATACTGTTCCTTATCCAGCATTGGCACATAGATATAAGCCTGATTTTTTGCTGACAGCACATTTCGGTAAGCATATGTCTGCACATACAGCTGCTTATGTATATCTGAATTTTTCATCAATACAAGAATCCAATGCAACAGGTCAATAGCCAGCTCACGCTCCGTATAGGAAATAAGAAAAGCTGCCTCA
Organism: uncultured Eubacterium sp.; assembly: GCA_910584595.1. Taxonomy (GTDB): domain Bacteria; phylum Bacillota; class Clostridia; order Lachnospirales; family Lachnospiraceae; genus Eubacterium_J. The sequence goes on along the minus strand of CAJUBQ010000006.1, from coordinate 78,602 downwards.
AGCTGTGCCGCAGCCAAAAGCTCCAGTTTTTCCCTTACAGGCCCGCTGATCTGCGGGCCTTCCATAACCTTTGTCTCTTGAATGCGCTCATCTTTTCTTTGATATTTGATGCCAACATAATCTTTCTGTTCCTGATTAAGCAGCCTTACTTCTTTCGTTCTGCTGCCTTCCTTACGACCGCTGAAAATAATCTCGGCATTACCTTCTGTTTTCCGGTAATAAGCCATAAACGTTGTATGCTGTTTTTCTTCATCATCCACAAGAAATCTGCTCTTTTCCTGCATCTGTATCACTCTTGCAAACAAATACAGATAACCTTTTTTGATACGGCATGTATACCCGTAAGGAACAATCAGCACATCTGCAAAAATACGTATTTTTTTGCAGGTCTGAGGGATTCGTTTCATTACGTCTGCCAGATTTACAGCCAGACCGCAAATTTCAGCCTCATCTTTTGTAATTTCTTCATAGCTTTGAAATGGAATGCTATGATCCGTTAAAAGCTTTCTGTAATAAGCCTCCCAGTTTCTATTTTCCATTATTTTCCTCCTCAACCTCTGCAATTACTTTCTCCATATCTTCTTCTGTCATATCATAGGAGATTTCTATGTCTTTATATTCCTCCAGAATTTCCTCTTTATCTTTCACCTTAATATATGCTGTTTTTCTGTATGCATCTGCAACTCTGGCAATCCCATTCCAACTCTCTGCCGCAAACTCTATGCCAAGATCGGCAAGGAATATATCCGCTTTTTCAATATCGTTTTCCACAATCCTTTGAAAATTACTCAGATCGTCTTTTAAAGAACCCCAGATTCCCGCAATCTTTCCAAGTGTCTGCTCTGCTCCCTCAGCGCTTTTTACAATAGAATCAATCGCATTCATGGCAAGTCTGCTGTCGTCCAACAGCGCCAGCTGCTTTTTATGTTCTTTGCACAGCTTATCTCTTTCTTCCTCCGCCTTTTTAATGGCATCTTTTGCTGCGGTCGCTTTGCTTCCATAGATGCCCGCTACAACCGCGCCCGCAATAGTTCCTATTGGGAATATCCATGCATAGCTCGGAGATGTTGCCGCTGCAATGACTGCTTTATTATAATCATCATTCAGTTTATCTATCCTCTGGCGTAAATCCTCCATAATCTTCTCATAGTTATTAAAATTTGCATTTTTCTCGAATTTGTCAGAAAAACTCGTCTTAATCACTTCCAGATCAGAATTACTCTTTACAATCTGATCAATAAACTTACGAATTTCCTCCTGCACTGTCTTTGCATGTCCCTCATAGGAGGCAGCATCATTTTTAAGCGTTTTCACAATTCCGCTCATTTTTTTCTTTGCCATCTCTTCGGCATAAATTCCTTCTTCATACCTTTCATAAATACTCATAAGACTGCTTAAATATCTGGCTGCCTTTGTTCCATAATGGTAAATGTCGCTTGCCGTACTGACTGTGTTTGGAAACGTAACGTCCGAAAAATGCTGTGCGTTTTCCTGAATTTCTATATATTCGAGTCTTAAACTTTCAAATTCTGCCAGGTCTTCTTCTGTGTAATCCTCATCGAGCGTATATCTTTCTTTAATCTCTTCTTTTGTTACCGGAAGGCATTTGCCAATCTCCAAATAACTCTGTAAGGCCACCATATCCGTATTTGCTAAAATAAATCCGCCGTTTTCGTTTAACAGCACGTTGCCGCTTCCTGCAATCGTCAATTCTTTTTTATCTTCCTTCATCATCTTTGTCTCGCTCATGTTTATTCTCCTTTTTATTCTCATTTTTTGGTTATCTAAGAAACAGCATTACCGTGTCTGATGCTTTTCGCCATAATTCTTTTGAATAATCACTGTCTAACTCCCGGATAAAATTTTCTGCTTTAGGAATATCTTCATCCAAAAGCTTTCCTATCTGAGCCATATCCTCTGCCAACGCCTGCCATATTCCGCATAACAGCCCGCATTTACTGCACAGTTCATCTAACCAGTCTGTCATTTCAGCGACTTTGCACTCGGCAGTTGCAACATATTCCGCAAGCTCTTTGCGTCTTTTGTACTCAAATCCAACCAGCTGAATATTTCCCTGCATCGTCCGAATGACTTTGGCATCTGACTGATAAACGGTTTTCAATGCCTTCTTTTCTTTTAAAATCCGATACCATTCCTCAATATTGCGCTCCATGTCGTTCAGCGTTTCTTCTTTTATCAGATTTTCTTTCAGATTACATACAAGCTGATTTAACTGCCCCTTTTCTTTGATACATGCATCTCTTTGTCCGCTTGCAAGTTTTGTAATCTTTTCAGCTGCTTTCTGTTTCCCTTTGGCATCGGCAGCCAGCTTGTCAGCTTCCGCTCTTAATCTGATCAGATCTACCGGCTCTTCCATCGCTGCTTCCAGACCTTTGTAATATCCGTCTATATTTCTGCCATATTCCGCCAGCCTTTCCGCCTCTTTTACGCATGGCGTCCATACTGCCTGTTCTAAATTATGAAACAGCTCTTTCAGCTTAGCAAATTCATCAGGCGCCTGCCTTAAATATTGTGCCTCTCTGCGCGTAATCAGCCCATCCATATCCCAGTCTTTTTTCATCTGCTCCCAGGAAACGGGCAATCCGCTCAAATCTTCAAAATTCTTTTTTTCATATTTGTTTTCTTCATATTTGCTTTTTTCTCTGCTGCATAGCTCAGCGAGCAATTTGTTTGATCCCAGGTTTTGCATACTATTTCATTTCTTTCTTCCATTTTCTGTTCAGAGTTGTTCCATAGGAAATGTATTCCGTAGATACCGGCACTTTCATGCTGTCATTAAATATCGTTGACCACGTGCCAAAAAACACCGCGGCTTCTCCTTTTACACGCAGATCCGAGGACCCTGCTTCAATCGTAATATCCTTACTCTGTCCGACTGGAACACTGGATACTTTTTGCTGTTTTGACGCTCCGTTTTTGTCTTTATACCAGACCTGGAACTTTGCCACATAGCCGCCCTGATTTGTAAAAGTAATAATGGTATCCATCGTTTCATCTTCCACTTCTTTTAAAATATCATCTACATTCATTTGTATCCTCCTTTCAAAATTTATTGAATTTTTAATGCATGTTCATAATACAATATTATGTGAACCAAATTATGCACGCTCGAAAGCCTTGCAGCGTGGAACAAGGCTTAAGCAGAAATACCAATTTAAAAATCTGATCTGTTTTTATAAATTTTGTGCTGACAGACAATATCACGTCTGATTTTAGCAGCCTTAAAAAACAGTCCGTTTACTTTTTTCATATTTTTTTCTTGTAAATGTTGACAAACTACACATAATATTGTATTATGTTGACTTTCACATAATATCCAGCTGTTCGAGCCGCTGCCTTTTTTGCTCAATGGATGCAGTTGTATATATTCTAGTGGTTTCTAAATTGGCATGCCCCAAAATATCGGCAAGTTCAAAGATATTTGAGAATTTTTTCATATAAGACAGGGCAAAGAAATGTCTAAAGCTATGAGGAAATACTTTCTTTTGATCTACGCCCGCCTGATCTGCAAGCTTCCTCAGCATCTTCCAGACTGCATTTCTGCTGATCGGCTGTTTGCTGTTTCCCCGAAATATGACGCCCTCACATATTCCTTCTTTTCGGCAATACCCGGTAAGCTGTTCGGTAAGACTTTCCGGAAGATAAATCTCTCTTATTTTCCCTTTATTATTGACTCTGGTATATCCCCTTTCCAAAGCATTCTTAGTGATGTACCTTAATTCGCTTACCCGAATACCTGTTACCGCCATTGTTTTCATAATCAGATAATACTTATCCTGTCCTGCCCGTACCGCATATTGGAGCAGTTTTTTGTAGTCTTCCTCATTGATAATATTATCCAGACTTTTCTGGCTCTGGCATTTCACCGTTTTTATCACAGCCTGTTTTTCTCCACAGTAGCGTACAAACTTGTTGATCGCGATAATATACAAGTTCATGGTGCTGCTCTGATAACCCTTTTGCTGAAGATACTTTTTGTATTCCAGCACAACCTGTTTTTCCAGATTCCTTTCACCCAAAAATGCGTTAAAATCCTTCACAGCCCTCATATAACTGCTGATCGTGGACTCCGACAGCTCAGCCTCTCTTAAAAAATTCTCATACTTGTTCATCTTCTGTTCCATTGGTATGCATACCCCTTTCTTTTGCGCAAAAAAAAACGGTATACCGAATCTGTTTCGTTTTACCGTTCTTTTTATGAATCGCACATTTTTATGATCGATGGATCAGATATATTATACCACAAACGAAGTTTTACGTACAACGTTATTTCAACTGCCAAAGGAACACCAGGTATTCATCTTTCTTATGATTCATAAGGTTCAAATACCCTTGCCAAAATATGCGCCCGCCAATACGCAGGAAGTACAAAACCAAATGTAGGCGCTGCCATAAGCGCTGCTTTCAGAGGGAAAAACAAATAAAACACGGCAATGCCTGCATCTATCAGCAGCAGAAAAACCGTCTGCTTCCAATTGCGCAGCGCCAGACCCCATGCATTTTTTATAGAATTTATCGGTGTATTTACAAATCTGCCAATCAGCGGATACGTATAATGTGATATCACAAGCCACACTACGCCAATAACCGCCAACACTCCGGTAATTACCAACGAGATCTTATTTCCCTGCACAGGCCAGAAAAGCAGATTAAACAGCAGGATCGCTCCTGATCCAAATAAAATCAAAAACGCTATCGTACCATTTTTTAAATTACGCCTGAACTCTCTCAGATAAGGACGCACGAGATATCCTGCTTCTCCTTTTGTCTCTTTTATCATCACATAGTATAAGGATGAAAGGGCCGACCCAATGGTAACTATCGGGAGGCAGGTCAGCAAAAATACAATATTAAGAACCATAAAATTAAATAATGTATTTATTGTATCTATGATGGGATTTAACTTTCCTGCATTCATTTATGAACCCTCCTTAACAGCCGCACTCCTTTTTTCTCCAGCACAATTTCGTCATGGCAATTGCAGCTGCATCCTTCCAGTAAATCTTCATAATCGCCTTCCAATACAACCGTCTTTTTCTCTGTCGTATGATTCAGCAAACATAAATAAGCGCCATTTGCATTTTCCCTGACAGCCGCCTCTACGCCAAATGGCGTCTGCTGTACGGACTGCACTCCTGTCTGTAAAAACAGCCTGTCTAAAAATGTCTGATAAAACTCTTCATCCGAATGCGTTCCAATGTAATAAGCTTTCCCTTCCCCGTATGAATGCACAGTAAGCGCCGGCATACCCGCATAAAAATCTTCTTCATACATACCTAACGCTTCCGCACCTTCCAGATGCATCAGATCGCATAAAATATCTGCCGGATGCCGCCTGCCGCAGTACGAAAAAGCATTTTGCTCTCCTTGCGGCAGCGCATCGTTTTCTTCTACCCAAATGCCAAGCAGCTCCCGCAGTCTGCCCGGATAACCGCCTTCGTCCACAAGATCATACTCATCTACGATACCGCTGAAATAAGATGTTACAAATGTACCGCCCTTTTTTACATAATCCTGCAGCTTTTGCTCATAACCTCTCTTTACCATATACAGCAGAGGTGCGATGACTACCCGATAAGCATCCAAAGCATCTTGCGTACTGATGATATCTATCGGAACATTCAATGCGAATGCAGCCTGATAAAAATCCTGCACCGTATCCAAATATTTCATACGCACACTTGGCCCCGCAGAATATTCCACCGCCCACCAGTTATCCCAGTCGAACAAAATCGCAGCCCTGGCCGGCGTCTTTCCATCCAAAAACAGTCCGCCAATGTTCTTAATCTCTTCGCCAAGCTGCGCCACTTCACGAAACACCCGTGTATCTGCCCGTCCTGCATGGTCGATGACTGCCCCATGGTATTTTTCACATGCCCCAATACTCCTGCGTATCTGGAAAAACTGTATCGCATCCGCACCATGTGCCACAGCCTGCCAGCTTAACAGCCGCATCTCACCCGGCCGTTTCAGACGATTGTATGGCTGCCAGTTCGTCACACTCGGCGTCTGTTCCATCAGTACAAACGGCTTTTGTCCATCCAGCCCTCGCATCAGGTCATGGCGAAACGCTGTCATAGCCGGACTGTCCGATGGCGCAGGATAATTATCCCAGGATACAAAGTCCATAGATCTCGCCCATTTCTGATAATCCAGCCCTTTATAAGCAGCCATCAGATTCGTTGTAATCGGAAGATCCGGTGTAAACTTCTTAATCGCATCATATTCCAGCTGAAAACACTCTAACATGCTGTCTGAAATAAAACGCATATAATCAAGCGAAATTCCCTGAAACATCGTACGCTCCTGTCCCGTAGCGCCGTCAATAAAATGCTCGCTCAAAAAGTTCGGCAGTACAATATCCTCCCAATCATAAAATGTATGCCCCCAAAAAGCCGTATCAAAGCTGCGGTTTACCTCTTCGATCGAACCGTATTTATTTTTCAGCCATTTCCGAAAAGCTTTTTCACAATTTTCACAATAACATTCTCCTCCAAATTCATTGGATATATGCCATGCCACAATATTATCAAAATCCCGATACCGCTCTGCCAGTTTTTCCGCCAGTTTTGGCGCATATTTCCGATACGTCGGACTATTCGGACAGGAATTATGCCGCCCTCCAAACTTTCGTTTCATCCCATTCTTTTCTGTTCTGAGGATATCCGGATGTTTTCTTGCCATCCATGCCGGATGCGCTCCCGTAGAAGTCGCAAGACACACTTTCATCCCATTTGCCCGCACCAGTTCCATAATAGCATCCAGTTTCGTAAAATCATACGTATCCTCATCCGGCTGCAGCGCCGCCCAGCTGAATACATTTACTGTCACGATATTGATATGCGCCTGTGCCATCAGCCGCATATCCTCTTCCCAAACCTCTTTTGGCCACTGTTCCGGATTATAATCCCCTCCGTACAACATCCGTTTTTCTTTATAGTAACAACTCATTCTGCTTCTCCTTTCCATTCTCATCTACCGGCAGCAATGCAAAAAGACAGACTGCCACGGGCTCATTATAACATATGTCATAATATTTTGTAACCATACAACCTTTCCATAATATCTTATTTTAAAAAATGCCGAACAGCAGAAACCGTAATATCTCGATTCCCGCCGCCCGGCTTTGTAAGGGAAATTAAATAAATATAAGTAACATAAATATTTAATGGGGAGGCTATTTTAACGCATCTGATTCGTTTTTTGCATAAAAATCCTTTACTGCCTGCTTTCTTGACGCCGCTTCATCACTTGCATTTTGCATATCCACAGCTAACACCTGTTCATATCCCAGTCCATTTACTGTATCCTGCATATCTTTCAGCAGCCTTTCAAACTCTGCTTCATTGTCCGCGAATACCATCTTCCACGAGGCATCTATAATAACTGCTTTACATTGGCTGCGCAGTACCGTAATATCGGAACTTTCTTCCGGAGCTATATAAGAAGTTCCCGGAGCAACTGCCAGCGCATTTTTCGATTTTAAAAATTCTATGCTTGTCTTCGCTCCGTCTGCATATTCCTGCCAGTCCTTATCTATCTGCGTATTATTTTGCTCCAGTACCGAGGACCACATTGCCGTCATATACGGTTCTTTTGTTTTTGGATCAATATCAACAGGAGAAAGCGCCTTAAAATTCAAAGCTGGCGTTCCTTCCCGCCAGGAACCTGTCTCAGCTCCTCCCCACTCTTGCGGGACCGTAATATCTTTGCGTAATGCCTGCAAGCCAAACTCCGTATATACTGGCCTGCCGTCTTTCATCTCCCATGCAAGCCCTTCCGGCCCTCCTGCTCCGGCAGACTGCCCTGCAATCTCCATCCCTTCCGGCGAATAGAGCCAGTCTATAAAATCTGCCAAACGCTGCGGATCTTTTGCCTGACTGCCGATGGCGATCACCAGTCTGGCATTTCCTTCCGAATAGCAGCCATCAGAATAGCACTCCATGTCTTCGATCATCGCCGGATAAAATCCTTTTCCAAGCTCTTTATGCATCTTTCCCTTTACCGGATCAGTCTCATGATTATACAAATCGCGTCCCTGCCAGGACCAGATAGAAGTTAATATCTGTCCGTCCCGATATTTCGCAGACAATGTATCATAATTTTGCTGTGCAGACTCAGGGTCAACCAGCCCTTCCTGATTCGCTAAAAATAAAAACCGCAATGCTCTTATATATTGGCCCTTCTCATCCAAAATATCCTGTATATCGCTGCCATCTGCCCGAATCAAGGTAAATCCAAGTTCATTGTATCCATATAACGAAGCATAATTTTTCGCACACATCATCATATTTCCATCCCAGTCTCTAAACAGCGAAATCGCATACGTCTTTTTTCCACTGTCACTTTCCGGTATGAGTTCCTGCAGCTGCTTCATCACTGTAATCCAATCTTCCAATGTCTTCATTTTCGGATATCCCGCCTGCCTGAAAGCATCCCATCGTACAAACGGCACGACAAGCGGATCAATCCCATTTGTGGATATTTCCGGCGATTGATTAGAAATTTCACTTGGAATCGCATAGATGCCTTCCTGCCCTGCATGAGCATTTGTCTTTGTAATCGCTGTCTCATAATTTTTCAGAACATCTTTTTCTTTTAATAAATCGGTCATATCCACTAACAGTCCGGCTTCTACCATCTTTTTAAACCGTCCGGCTTCCGTGCCGGATATAATCAGATCTCCAAGATTACCTGCTGTAAATCGCGTTTCAAATAAATTCTCTCCACCTGTCACGTTTGGAGAAATAATATTAAGTTCCATATTAAATTTATCTTTTACAATTTTTGCAAACCATCCGGACTGCGTTCCCTGATAGTTTGCCACCGGATCAAATACATCTACGGTAATAAATTCCTCATATTTACTGCATTCGTTTCCAGTCGTATGGCTACTTTCAGAATCGCTCTTTTGTACTCTGTCACCGCTGATATTTCCGCAGCCTGCTAAAACGATCACCGCCGCCAAAACGATACACAAAAGCGTCCCTGCTATTCTTTTTTTCATAATGCTTCCTCTCATATGTTTGAAATGTCATTATGCGGGTGGCCAATTTTTTACTCTTGATTATTTTAACATATCCTCTTTCTGCCTGATACCTATAAAATTTGCCAAAAAGAACGTCGGAAAACAATTTATCACTTATTGATTTCTAAAATGTGGAATTTATACTGCAATTTTGTACTGATTTTTACAATATATAAAACAGTTTAGATAAGAATGTTGCATTTTGGTCTCTCGGACGCCGGAGAGAGTATTTGTTGGAGATTCCATGCATTTGAACAAAATATTCCTTGACAAATATGAAAATAATGGTTAGAATCATTAAAAAGAATTTAGAATTATTTTAATTACGCGCAGAGGTGATGGCAATATGACAACATATGAGCGTGAAATATACCATATCATTATCAGCTCCGAGGAGCATCTGACGGTAGAACAAATATATGCGGAAATGAAGCACAAATATCCCAAAATCGTTCTGGCTACGATATACAATAATGTGAACAAGCTTTGGAAAGCCGGAATGATCCGCAAAATCTCCGTTGAAAATATGCCGGACAGGTATGACCGTTTGACCAGGCATGACCACCTGGTTTGTCAGAAGTGCGGCAAATTGGCAGACGTCACGTTTGAGGATCTGACGCCCTCCCTGCGCAGGCAATTAGGGGAGGACTTCTTTTCATATGACCTGAAAGTCTTTTACCTGTGTCCAGATTGCCGGAAACAGTTAAAAAATCAAGGCGGCTGCTGTGGATGTTTTGTTTAAGGAACATCTAACTAAATTTATGCGCATTATTAAAGAAGGGATGGCTATGGGTATTTTAATAACACCAAAAAAAGAAAGTTTATTATTGTCGATGTCGGAACTTGCAGAGGCGGATTATGGGAAAAAGTCCGCTGAGATGGAGCAAATATACCGTCGTCTGCTCGCTGGGCGCTCCAAGTTTGAGGAAGCGATGGCAAATATTCTTGATGCAGTGATGAAGATCAGCTCTCTGGATCTTTCCCTGAATCATTATTCTAAAATTCTTCAGAAGGTGTCGGACAGTGTTTCGGAAGCTACGGAGTTGATTCACTCAGCCTCTGATGGAGCAGATTCAATTGCAAAAGTAGTTTCGGTACAGCATGAGGAACTGACCAATACGATTATCGAAATCTCGGGGGAGTCAAATCTTGTCTATCAGCGCATTGAAGAAAGCCAGAAGGAACTGTCAGCTACCAGAGAGCTGTCTGATAGTACAATCGATGTATCAAAAGAAATGCAGAAGGACATGAACCAGCTCTCTAAGATTATCAGTCAGATGAATGACGTGATTGCTGGCATCAACGCCATTTCGTCTCAGACAAATCTCCTCGCGCTGAACGCCTCTATTGAGGCGGCAAGAGCAGGGGAGGCCGGTAAAGGCTTTGCAGTTGTAGCCGATGAGATCCGGAAACTGGCGGATGAAACCAAGGAATTGACTGCAAACATGGGCTGCTTTGTGGCCGATATACGCAGCGCATCTGCTAAGAGTATCGAGAGCATGGATAGTACCATTGAATCTCTGGGAACCGTTACGCAAAAGATCAGTCATGTGTGGGAGCTGAATGAGGAGAACCAGCGCCATGTGGAGAAAATTACCAATAATATTTCGTCCCTTGCAAGTCTCAGTGAAGAGATCAGCAGTTCAGTCATTGAGCTGGAAGCGCGTTCCTCAGATATTAATGTCCAGTGCGGCGTGCTGCACGAGGATACCTTGCATTTGCGGGAACACAGCAAGAGTATCGATGATTTTGCCAAGCCGATGACAGTGATCGAATCAACGCTCGACGAGTCCGCTAAAATCATGGGTTCTATGGCGAAGGATGCCTTTTACAGGCTGGAGGATCAGAAGTTTGCAGAATATATCGAGAAATCAATTACAGCGCATAAAAACTGGCTGGCAAGTTTAGAGCAGATTGTCAAAGAACGAACCATCCTGCCGCTGCAGGTGGATGACAGAAAATGTGGATTTGGTCATTTTTACTATGCGATAAAGCCGACCAGACCGGAGGTTATGAAGTTATGGAAGGAACTTGGCGAAAAGCATAAAAAATTTCATGACTATGGGAAAATGATAATTAATGCGCTGTTTGACGGGGATTACAACAAAGCAGAGAGTCTCTGGCAGGAAGCGGGACAGTACTCCACTATCCTGCTCAATGACCTTGAAGAGATAAAAAAACGATTCAATCCGAGTACCACAGTGAATAAAACGAATTTTACGTAAAAAAAGAATCACAGTGGATTTTATGATCTGCATCAAACGAAATTGTCAAATGTATTGATTAGAAAAATATGAACAAGACGCTACTAAAAGAAATTTTTTCCCTGCCAAGTATCACGCTCCTGAAATCTTCTTGTAAAAGTATTCAAAACCCGTTTTTTATCCATACTCCAGTCTGGCGCAATTAACAGCTTTTTCGGTCCGTCTCCGGTAAGCCGATGTATAACCATCGAAGGCGGCAAATATTCCAGACAGGTGATTACAAAATCTACATATTCGTCCAGGGAAAATATCGGAAACGGTTTTTGTTCATACAATGCGGCCAGGTCGGTTCCTTTCAAAATATGAAGTAACTGAAGCTTGATACCATCAATGGCCGGGGAAAAATGTGCAAGATAATTTACAGATTCCAGCATTTGATCGAGAGATTCGCAAGGAAGGCCAAGGATCAAATGTACAATAACAATAAGACCTGCCGCCTTTAATCGTTGTACGGCGTCTTCAAAACAGGCAAGCGGATAACCACGGCGAATAAATTCTGCCGTTTTAGGATGCATGGTCTGCAGCCCTAACTCCACCCAGACAGGTTTTATCTGATTCAGCTCTTGTAAAAGCAGGATTTTTTCCGTTTCCAGGCAATCCGGGCGGGTTGCAACGGAAAGCGCTGCAATATCCGTCCGGGTAATTGCCTGGGTAAACAGGTTTCTTAGCATGGAAACGGGAGCATAAGTATTTGTAAATGACTGAAAATAGGCAACATAAAGTCCATTCGGCTGCATTTTTTTTGCAATAAGTTGTTTGGCTGCTTCGATTTGTTTCCCGATCTCAATGGGAGCCAGACTGTTTCCGGAATCATTACCGGCAGCAAATTCGCCGGAACCTCCTGCACTGCAGAAAATGCACCCCCTATGCCCTAGTTTTCCATCTCGGTTTGGACAGCTCATTCCTGCATGAAGGGATAATTTATATACTTTTGTACCAAATGTTTGCTTTAACCATGTATTTAGAGAATAATAAGGCAGACCGTTCCAAATGGTTTTTATATGTTCGTTTTTTCCCATAACTCTGCACCAAGCTGCTGCATTTCATTTTGTACATTTTCCATTGCTTTTGCCACTTCTTCAACAGCGTTTGCCTGATGTTCTGTAGAAGCGCTGATTCCATCAGCGGATTCCATAGAAGTTTCTGACATTTCACGTATTTTTTCTATAAATTTCAGCAGATGTTCTTTAATTACCAGAATATTTTCCAACTCAGTTTCCAGTACACCCGAGACTTGTACGACTTCTTCGGAAGAGTCGGCAATGTCATGGAAAATTCTTACCGTTGCTTTTAACTGTTCATTTGATTGTTCTACGATATCATTGTTGTGTGCTATGACATGGCTGGTGGCATCGACCGTATCCAGAATATCTTTTAAAATGGTGTCTATATTTTGTGTCGCATCTGTGGATTCGGAAGAAAGTTTGTTGATTTCATCAGCAACAACCGCGAAACCTTTTCCCGCTTCGCCAGCTCTGGCAGCCTCAATTGCAGCATTGAGCGCGAGCAGGTTTGTCTGTTGTGCAATTTGGTGAATGCTTTCAACAATTTCGCCAATATGAGCTGATTTTTGAGAAAGCGCCTGCACCCCTTCGGATACTTTCTGTGTGGATTTTGTATTTTCGTCAAATTTCTGTGTTAAATCAGCAATAGCAGAAAGGCCATCGTTATTTTTCTCACGCATATTGTTCATGCTCATAATTGTATCATTCACACGACTCTCAGACTGTAAAACTTTTTCATTTAAATCATTAAAAATATCTATGCTGGAATTAACCTCGTCAATCTGTGCATGTGCATTGCCGGATATCTCTTCGGTAGAAGTCGCAATTTCCGTAGCGCTCTCTTCAAAATGGTGCAGCGATTCGTAGATTTTTTCTGATGAATGCTGAATCTCATCAAATGTGCCGCGAACATTATCGAGTATTTTCAGTGTTTCATTTTCTTTCAATTCTACAGCCTGGAACAGTTCAAGCGCACGATTTACAATCATTGCGGCTGCAGCTGCGGCGAGTATATATACCATCCAAATAAAAATCCATATGGATAGCGAGTACATCGCCAAAAATTGACCCGGTCTCAGAATCATAGCGATTACATTCGGCACAATTGTCATAATCGTGCAAATTCCTATGACAGATAAGTTATAATAGGAGATAGCTAAAAACAATACGAGAAAATATGCTTCTGCCATTGCTCCATATGTCGCCGGCGTTGAAAAAGAAAGAACGATAGCGCCCATTACAGGCAAAGCAGAAATATAACAATATTTTGCATATTTTCCAAGCGGCTTTTCAACAACCCGAATAAGCAGACCGGTAATGGAGATCAAAAGAGCTATAATGTCTTTTGACGTACCATGATTAAAGAGCAGTACATAGGTAAATGCAACAATCGGTATGACTGCAAGAAACAGGAACATAATAAGATTTTGCCGTTTCTCTTCATTTTTCAGAATTTCTAATTCCATAAGAATTCTCCCTTTCTTCTCTGATGCTTTCTGATGTCTTCTGATACTTTTGTATGCTTTTTTGTGGCAGCTGGTCAGCAATTAAATATATTATAGTTTAAAAAGTAAAAAATTGCAATTAGAGAAGAAAACAGAATGCAGGAGCATCTAATATATAAAAAAATTGCTTTTCCACTATAATACTAATATATTTCACATAAATCTACTGATTTCGTATTTAATAATCGTTGCAGACACCAAATTCGTTCATACCGCAAGTAATATATAGTTAATGTCAGGATAAATTTGTAACAGTTCCATGGTTATCTGAACTGTTACATAAATTTTCATTCCTGTAATCTGGAAATAAGAATTATCTGTAGCATAGTGGAATCGAAACAAAGTGGGGAATTAAATGCATGAATTTTGGAAAAACCCTGAAAAGACTACGTCTCGACGCAGGATTAACACAAAAACAGCTGGCAATGCAAATCGGTGTCACCAAATCCGTCATATCTTTTTATGAATTACAAGAACGCATACCATCGCCGGCTATATTAGTAAAACTATCGGCTGTTTTTCATGTAAGCACAGATTATTTGCTTGGTATTGACCACATTGAAAGATTAGACGTCTCCGGCCTGACCAAAGAAGATGTGAAACTGGTTTCTCAATTGATAGATGCACTTCGTAATAAAAATGTAAAATAATATCTAAAAAATATTGTTACTATATTTTTTCTAATATTCTCTTATTCATAATAATTATGCAATGTAAGATACATATACGAAAAGCAGGTATGCAATACCTGCTTTTCAATGTTGTATATGGTGAAGGATAAATCCAAGAAAGCATAACGCCGCTGTTTGCATCCGAATTTTGCTTGATGAGCAAAACGATAGACCGATCATACAAAACAGTTAAAAATATTGATTCCTTTTTTTATTTTTTCATTGTAGCATTAGAGCTAAATAAATGCAAGCTATTTCTCACTTTTTTTACATTGTTAACAGGTCGCCGGTTACTGTTCACATCTACAGCGCTCACAGTAGCAGAATCCGGCATATGAAAAGTTTGCCTGCGGCAAAATGCCGGATTTCTGATAACGATTCTGTATTGGCGCCAGAAAAACAGCAAATGTTTATCTGTTTCGAATTGCATTTTGTCTGCATACCTTTTTACACTGCCCACAATGAATGCATTCTGGATGGTTTGCCTCTCTTACCGGATCAAGCTGCATCTCACATACTTTTCTGCACGCGCCGCATCCGGTGCATTTTTCCTGATCCACACGATAGCGAAAGACTGCAATTGGATTGAATATAGAATACACTGCACCCAACGGGCATATGTACTTACAAAACGGCCGATAGATCATCACCGCCAGCAAGATTGTTAAGAGCAGCAGCACATTTTTCCACATATACAGCCATCCCAACGCACTATGCATTGACTGATTCAACAGTGCAAGTGGAATACCACCCTCCAGCGTCCCGGCCGGACATATCAGTTTACAAAAATATGGCGCTCCCTGACCAAGTACATCCGTCAGACACAACGGCAGCAAAATTACGAACAACAATAAAATTACATATTTCAGTTTTCGCAGCATTCGGTCGCTTTTAAAAGTACCTGTTTTTTTCGGAAAAGGAATTTTATGCAGTAAGTCCTGAATGAATCCAAACGGACACAGCCATCCGCAAACAAATCTTCCCGCCATCGCTCCAATAAACACAAGAAATCCGGCTACATAAAATGCAAATTTAAAATTCCAGCTTCCAATAACCGCCTGCATTGCTCCAATTGGACAAGAACCTAATGCCCCCGGACAGGAATAACAGTTTAACCCCGGAACACATAGTTTTTTTAAATTCCCGCGATAAATTTTCCCATGGATAAAACCAGTCAGATAACTATTGGTAAGCAACGCCCAAAGCGCCTGTATTTTGTGGCGGCGCCGCTCTCCTGCTTTTCTCTTCTTATCCAATTCCGATACACTCCATACATATATTGACTGCTTTTTCCAAAACAACTTTCATTTCGCCACGATAAATACCATATGACATCATAAAAAGTCCCGCTGCAGCTACACAAATTCCCTGCCAGCGGCCGCCATGCCTCATGATGCATCTCCTTTCAGTCCGTCCAGCTGCGTCTGCACGATCGTTTTCCAATCTTCCAGACTATGGCTTCCTGAATATGTTTTTCCAACAATTGTTCCTTCTTTGTCTGCAAAAAAAGTCTCCGGTACTGCTTCAATGCCTTTTAGTCTGCCGTTAAGCGCACCTGCGTCAGGTATGAGAAACGGATAGGTTGCGCCTGTCCGTTCTGCCAACAGCTTTGCCTTTTCAATCGCTTCTTCATTTTTATTTCCTGCCTCATCCGCCGCATCTAATACTACGCCTATAACATTGACCCCCTGTTCTTTCATTTCCTGATGCAGCTTCTCCAAATCCGGTATTTCATTAATACATGGTGTACACCATGTTGTAAACACATTAATCATGGTAAGTTTATAATCCTGAAACATCTCATTGGTATATGCCATTCCTGTAATATCCTCAAGTGAAAATTCACCCAGACTAAGAACTTCTTGTGCATCACTTTCCATTGATAATTCCGAAGCCGCATTCATGTCTGAAACTGTCTCAGAATCATTTTGCTGCGTCTTTTTTTGCTTCTCTGCACATCCACCCAGCAATGCTATACATAACATTCCTGCTAAAAAAGAAGCTCCTGTTTTTTTTAAATTCATATTCGTCAAATTCTCCTTTAATTTATCCTTTCATCCTTCTATCCTTTCCGTATTCTGCCTGTCCTGTCTCCCGGAAACAATGTTCATTCATAGCTCTTCAAAATTAAGGAATCAAATCTGTTTCTACCCAGACTGCCGGCCGTACTGCCATCTCCTTTGAATCCGCTGCGTATCCATATTGCATGACCGCGCCTTCTGCGGATACAAATGCTGTGCTGTCTGACGTTTTCCCAGGCGTCCGCAGCCACCAGGCTTTTTGATTGTTTTCGGACTGCAGCAGCTTTTTATATCGTCCTGCCTCTTCTTCATCCAGCAAAAATACCCGGTCTGTTGTTTGATTTCCGCCGCTTGTTCCATATACACTGTTTGATGGCGTAATGATGTTTATCGCTAATATATCTTCCTGTTCATACGCAGAAAAACATGTCTCATAAAACGCCTGATTCAACCATGTCCGCATCTTTGAAGTTTCCCACAACGCACTCATACCTGCATTCTGATAAACAGTTTTTGCTTTCATCGGTTTTTTCCGTACCAGCAAAATCTTCTTCTCCGTACCAGATGCAAGATCTGCCACCAGCCACTTTGCTGTTCCAAAAGTAACCGTATCACCAACACCAGCCTGAGAAAGCAGCTTCCTTTCAAACTGTGCCTTTTGTTTCAGTGCATCTTTATAATTACCGACTTTATCATGCAGCAGCTTAACTGCCTTTTTGTAATCTTTCTTCTGCGCCGCAAGCATGGCTCTTTGATAATTGCATTCCTGTACACGTTGTTTCGTATCCTTATATCCTTTGCTTTTTGCAAAAATTGTATTTGCACGCTCATAGTCATGCATACTCATCAAAAGATTGCCTTCCAGATAAAATGCAGCCGGGGAACACAAAAAAACGGCCAGCCCGACAACTGTTGCAAAAATTGCTGCAAAGGTAAGCTTTTTCCAAACATTTCTTATTCGTTCTTTTTTTTTCGCACTCTCTCTAAGACGCTTACATTCTTCAATTTGATCCGGTATATCTTTATATTCACGTCTTAACCGGCGAAATTGTGCAATAGCTGCCTCGTAATCAGACGAACTTTTTGCCTCCGCTTTCATCTGCATACCGGTTTGATAGACTTCCTCCCGATGTTCCCGACGCGCCAGAGGCAGACGCTTTTTACAGCGTTTCTTACGTACCTCACTGTCTTCATAATCGCCCAGCTGCTCAAACATCTGAATAGCTTCTTTATACATATGAACACGGTCTTCAGGCTGCAGCATTTTTTCTGCACCTTCCATACGTCTGACAGCTTTTTGATAATCCGCTTCCCGCTGCTGTTCGGGTGTCAGGATCACTTCCTGTTTTTTCTTTTTTCTCGCCATTACAAAACTGTCTCCTTCACTTTCTTTGAAAAAGTCCCGTACAGCTTTTCTCCTTTACTGTTCCACCGGTAAGGCCGTACCCTGACATAATAAGCCTTCCCGCTTTTTAATCCTTCAATCACAAAAGATGACGTTTCAATATCTGCTTTGTCTGCCGGAAGCATGGCGCCATTGGATGCATACTGCACCATATATCCATCACAGCCGTCCATTGGCACAAAGCTGACATTCAGCTTACCGGCTTGTTCATTTACAAGAGCTATTTCCCCAACAACTGCATCCGGAGCTGTAATATTGGATTGTATATCTGCAAGATTCGCTGCCTGTGCGTCAAATACATCTGTACAGGATGGGGCTATTCCCGCCCATTCGTCTGAAAGGACATGTTCTTGCAGCTCGGAATCTGCTGCGAGCAGCTCTTCATCTGATACATTTAAAAATGTATCATCTCCACGGCAGTCATTCCATGTCGCGTCCACATTATACCAGATATTTCCCATGCGCACTTTATTCCATGCATGACCAGGACTTGTAACTGTTACACATTCAATCCCTGACCGGCCGCATAACAAGGTAAACAACTGTGCATATCCGGCACATACCGTTTTTTTCTCAAATAAAACCGCGCTGATACAGCTCTGGCTCATCTGCTTATCATCCGGATCGCCAACTTCCATCGTTTCATTATAAGTTACATAGTCACAGACAATTTTATGAATGAGCAGCTCTTTTTCCACCGGAGTCTGCACTGCATTCACCTGTTCCTCCCAGATTTGCAGCTGCTCTGCAAAACGGCGAGTATATTCCGCACGCGTATTTCCATCTGAAAATACCTTATACAATCCGACTGTCATCATATTCGTTGTTTCAGAATAAATCACCGAATTTCTGATAAAATAATACTGCGGATTCTCAAACATAAAGCAGTAAAACACTTTTTTCATCTGTATGGTAGACAGACCTTCGAAAGATACGAGCGGCAAAATATAAACCGGGACATTTTCCCCATTCCGATTTACCTCTGTCATCTGAAACTGTTCTGTTCCTGTCATATACCTGTCCGCCTGCTTTTTCAGATTCAGATATAATTTCTTTTCTTCCGTACTCAATAAGCTGAAATAATAATCACTGCCTTGATCCGCCCATACGCTTTCAGACAGTTGATACGTTTCATCCACCTGAATACTTTTTAAGGAAAACTTTCCTGCACGATATGCAAGATCATCAACCTGTATATATTCGGTCTGCATATTTTCCATAACAGCTGTATATTCGTCTATTGCCGTACCTGCCTGTGTCTGTACAGAATTTCCAAAAATGCCGCCTGCCAGCATCAGCGCTGCCATACCACTGGCGATCAGTTGTTTCGCATTCATTGTTTCAATCCCTTTCTGGTTCAACATATCTTTTTATAAATACTTAATACGAAACTAAAGCAAATTTTTTTGGAATAATGTTCTGCTTAATTCAATTTCTTCCTCCGTTGCCAGACTGTTTTCAAATTTCACACTCCCCCTGCCTGTACGCGCAGACAATAACCCTGCTTCATCCAGCCTTCTGCGCATCTCTCTCGCCGTACCATTTCCGCCGTCAAAAATACGAACCCGCTCTCCTGCAATCTCCTGTATCAGCCTGCGTACAAACGGATAATGCGTACATCCAAGCACAATCGAATCAATTTCCCGCAAATATGGCGCCAGCAGATTTTCCAGAAAGACTTTTAAATCTTCCCCTTCCGTATTTCCTGTCTCGACAAACTCCATCAATCCGGGGCATGGCAGCCCTATAATATCTGCCTTCTGTTCGTACTGCATCATCAGATTCCGATACTTGTCCCCCTGAATCGTCATTGGCGTCGCCATTACGAGTATCGTAGGATGCCCCGGCTGCAAAGCTGCAGGCTTTATTGCCGGTTCGATACCGACTAATGGAATCTCCGGATACATTCCACGCAAAATGCGCACTGCTGCTGCCGTAGCCGTATTACAGGCGACCACAATGCCTTTTGCGCCCTGTTCCAGCAATAATTCCACATTTGCAATCGTCAGCCTGCGAATCTCTTCCAACGGCCTTGTTCCATAAGGTGCATTTTTAGAATCTCCAAAATAAATATACTGCTCCTGCGGCATAATTTTATACAGTTCTTTTAATACACTGATTCCGCCCATACCAGAATCAAATACTCCAATGGGCCGGTCACATTTTGCAATTTCCATCTGTTATCCCCTATGCCGGAATGCATTTCATTTCAGCTAATTCTCATATTCTACATTTACATCTACTGACACCAGCTCGCCGGTATCTTTTGTAATCCCATCCACCTGTGAATTGGAACCATTGTATTGTCCACTGTTATACTGCCAGTATTTAATATTTCCGGTTCCTTGATATCCGGTACCTAAGGAAACATTTCGATAACGCGCTACCCAAAGGTCAATACCGTCCAGCTTTGTCCGATCTAAGTAAGAATTTAAAAAGGTTACATAGCTATACAGCACAAATTGATATCCGGCGTCTTCCACAACCTGTTTAAATGCTTCAATCATTTGATGCAAGGTTTCTTTTTTCATCGTTTTTGATTTATGCACCGCATCTTCCAGATCAAACGCAATCGGATAATCCAGTTTTCGTCCATTTAAAATTTCCAGCACAATACGCGCTTCTTCCTTCGCTTCCTCCACTGTTTTGGCCCGGCTGTAACAGTAGACTCCCATTGGCATCCCTACGGAAAACGCATTCTGATACTTGGTCTCAAATGTATAATCCGCCAGATTATGGTTACTGATACGCAAAAAAGCAAACTCTACACCGGAGTTTTTCACACGGCGCCAGTCAATATCTTCCTGCCATCTGGATACATCAATCCCGTTTTTATTTCCCGGCGTTACAGATATAATTGCCGATGCGCTTTGCCCATCTGCCTCAGCTGTTATGTTTGTTGTTCCATATGCAATCCCTGTCACATTCCCTTCATCATCTACCCGGGCAATGTCTGTATTCGCAGACGACCATTCCACCTCACCTTGCAAAAACGCAGATGCTTTCAGTGGTTTGGTCACCCCCACACATAATTTGAGCGTTCGTGTATTCAACGAAATACCGCCTACCGTGTAACTGACTGCATGACATTTGATACCTTCACCGGCGGCACCGACTGCAGATACCCGATAATAATAAGTCCTGCCGTCCTGCATACCGGAGTCAGCATATGCTGTATCGGTAAGTCCTTGTGCAATACAGCTATATTCTTTATCAGGCGCATCCGTACGGTACAAATTGTAGCAGGATGCTCCAATGGTCAGATCCCAGTTTATCTGCAGCGTATCTTCTCCGGTCTGTGTGATCGTAAGGCCAATTGGCGCACACGGCGTGACATTTCCTTCCAGAGAACTGCTCGGACTGCTCAGTCCTTTATATGCCCCATTCACATAAACGCCTTTAATTCGATAATAATAAGTCCCGCCCGGTATTACAGAACGGTCTTCATAGCCTACAAATGTCCCGCTGTCTAAATCTTTGATCCTGGCAAATCCTTTATCCGGATAAACGCTTCGGTATATCCGATAGCCGGAGACATTTGCTGATTTTTTCCATTCCAATGACAAGCTTCGGTTTCCGATATTTGTTTTTACGCTTACAAGCTGCGGACCTTCTGCCTGCGTCTGTGCCTGTACAGCCTGCGACTGATCGCCGGTAACTACTGACTGCCCCTTCTTAGAATATGTACATATTTTATAAAAAAATTTTTTACCGGGTACGATTTTGGAATCCGTATAGCTTAAGAGGTGATTCCCGTTGATCGTTTTGATCTTCCGATAAGTCCCGTTTTCTTTCACGCTGCGGTAAATATAATAACCGGATACAGCCGGATCCTGCTGCCAGGTCAGCTTTACCGAACGGTAATCCACCGCTTCACAGCTTTCAAACTGCATTGCTGCCGAGGACAGCTGCACTGTCGCCGGATCTGAAAATTTGGCCTGCGCAGCCTTTCCATTCTCATCCCGAATTGCACGTACCTGATAAGAATAGCTTTCGCCGGCTGTAACGGCCTCATCCGTATAAACGGTTTCGGCTGTAACGGCAAGAAGCTCATACGCTTCCTGCTCTGCCGTCTTGCGATACAGCTCATAGTTCATCGCCCCGGACGCCTTTTTCCATTCCAGCAAAACTTTCTTCATTTGCGGTGTTGCAACATTCGTAAACTTTGTTTTCTTTAAATATGGCAGCGCCTCGATGGAGACTTCATTTCCTGCATTTCCGTTTTCGTCCAGAGCGCAGATACGAAAATCATACTGCGTTCCCGTCACAAGCCCTTTGCATTTATAAGTCAACACGTCTGCCTTTGTCGTGCCTGCAACGATATACTCCCCCTCATCCTTTTTCGCATATGAAACCTGATATCCATAAGCATTCTGCACGCTGCTCCATTTAAGCGTCACCGAATTGTAAGTGATCTTTTCCTGTGTTACCTCGTCCGGAGCCGGCAGATCTGCCGTTGTTCCTGTACGGACATAGCCAGACAGTTCCTCCATTTCCTGTATATCATCCATGGATGTCCTGACTGCTGCAGAAACTTTTTGCGTAAATCCGACAGAAAGGCTCATACACACTGCCGATACCACAAACAACCTTTTTATGATCTGTGACATTTTTCCTCCACTCCTAATCTAACGGGCACTTTTCTACCCGTTTAATATTGCAGTCCTGAACACGTCCTGCACTGCAATCTACCAGGCCGTTTAAATAACAAAATGCCTGCTTTTTATTTTCTTTCTGATTCTCTTTTTTTCCCTCTTTTTTATGTTCTTTTTTTACAGCCTTTTTTTTGCCTTTCTCGCTTGATTTTTCTTCCTCTAATGGACAAGTTACTGTCCGCTTATTATTGCAGTCTTGAATTCTTCCTGAATCACACTCTACAATCCCCTTTAAAAAGCAAAATTTATTTTCCATAATTCCAGTCCTCTTTACTGTCTCAACAAGTATATTTCATTCATCTGTCTGTTTTTTCCATTTTACGAATAATTGCAAGGCCATACGCGCCATAGCCAAGATGTGTTGCAATACTCAATGGGATCGACGCCATACTGCAGGATGTTTGAAAATAATCCTCAAAGCTTTCTTTCAGTTTCTTTGCATCCTCTGGCGGCATACTGGCTGCAGCCGCAAGATAAAATTCGCCAATGGAAGCTGCGTGAAAGCGCTCTGTGATATCCCGTTGTACCGCCTGCATCATTTTCCTGCGGACCGCTTTATCACCCCGCACTTTTTCCGCTGCTTCCACTTTCTCTCCCTGTAAATAAAGCAGCGGTTTAATATTCAATACGCTTCCAAGCATAGCAGAACTTGCAGAAATTCTTCCGCTTTGTTTTAAATATTTCAAATTATCCACTGTTAAATAAATAATGCATTCATTTTTTACAAATTGCAGCCGGCTGCTGATCTCCAGCGCACCAAATCCCTGCTGTGCCATTTTACGAGCTTCCAACACTGCTAATTTCTGGGTCACGGAAACACGTCCCAAATCTGCGACAACAACCCTGCCTGCATATTGCTTTGACAATGCCATTGCCGTATCACAGGAACCGCTTAGCCCGCTTGACATGGGAATATAAATAAGCTCCTCATACTCCTTTAGCGCTTCTTCCCAAAGCTGTGTGACATCATAGGGATTGGGCTGTGACGTATAAATGACACTGCCATCTTTTTGTTTTCTGAAAAATTCTTCATGCGTAATCGTCTGTCCTTCCAGATAAAGCTCATCATCAATATAAAACGGCATTGGCAATACAAAAACACCGTATTTTTTTGCTTTTTCCTGTGATATTCCCGAATTACTGTCCGTTACAACTGCTGTTTTTTCCATGCAGATCTATACTCCTTTACTTTCAAAGCTCTGCCTGAAAAATTTGCCCAGCCCTTTCAAACATGCTCTGATACTATTGCTACTATTATTACAAATTTTGCGCTATATCGCAAGTAATTTTGGTAAGAATATTCCAAAATATTTTTCTAATTGTTCCAAATTATTCCATAATTAACACTTCACATTTTACCTGTTTTTTGATAGTATAGTGATACAGGCTTTTTGCACTGATAGAATGATAGTTCGGCGAGTCCGCAGCCATTTTAAAGGGTGGTCTTGCAGACAGCAAAAGTGGGGTATGGAATGACACATGTAGAAAAAGCGGAACAGTTGCTTCATCAGCAATATCATTGTTCCCAGGCATTATTTGGGGCGTTTGCAGAAGATTTGGGACTGGATCTTAAGACTGCATTTAAAATCAGTACGTGCTTTGGGGCAGGAATGCGGCAGGGAAGCATTTGCGGATGTATTACAGCATCGCTCATGGTGCTTGGGATGGCGCTTGGTTTTTATGATTCTCAGGATCGGGAGCTGGAAGTATATGGCAATCAGAAAACAGATGCCTTTATTCAGGCATTCAGGCAGAAAATGAACGGTGATATGAATTGCCGGGATATTTTGGGTAAAGACGTATCTAAGCCTGCAGAGATGGCTGTCATCCGCAAGGAAGGGCTGATACTTCAAAAATGTCCGAGAGCGCTGCACGCTGCGATTGGAATTTTAGAACAAATGCTGGCAGATTACTTAAAGGATATCAGAGAAAGCAGTATCGATCTGGCAGATATTCCGGATAATGAAATGCAAAGCGTAATCAAAAGAATGGGCAGAGTACGCACGTTCCGCAGGCAGGTCAGCGAGCTGATTTTTTCAACTTCCCGGGAAATCGCGTTTATTCAGTTTGATATCCGCAAATTTAAAATCATCAATGATCTGTACGGTGAAAAATTCGGGGATGAAATTCTGGACTTTGTCATACGTACATTGAGAGAAACCTGTCTGGAACATCAATTTTTTGTCAATTTGCGCAGCGACGTGTTTATGGTTGTGATGGAATTTGACAAAGACAACGAACTGACCTCATGGATTCATAGTTTGGATTCCAAAATCAGCAATTATAAAAACATTAAGCTGCAGATGTCCTATGGCGTATATGTCGTAGAAGACAAGGAGATGGAGCTGCGCCAAATGGAAGACCGGGCGGCAATGGCAAGAAAAGCTGTCAAGAAAAATATACTGACAAATATAACATTTTATAAAGAGCAGTATAAAGAATCTTTGTATAACCGCAAGTTTATCGAAGAAAATATGCAGACGGCTATTACAGAACGACAATTTATGATGTATTTGCAGCCGAAATACAGCATAGCCAAAAATGAAATCATCGGCGCAGAGGCGTTAGTGCGCTGGAAAAATCCAGAGCGCGGCATGATTTATCCGGATCAGTTTATTCCAATTATAGAGGAAAACGGCTTTATTAAAAAAGTAGATTATTACATATGGGAAGAAGCCTGCCGTTTTTTGAAAAAATGTGCGCAGGCAGGATTTCAATCGTGCCCGATATCCGTAAACGTATCCAGAGTGCACTTGTTAGATAATGAATGCATCGAGGTGTTAGACGGGCTCATTGAAAAATATGCGATTCCAAAAGGAATGCTGGAACTGGAAATTACAGAATCGGCAGACACGCAGCAGATCAGCATGAAAGTACTGCAGTTAAAAGAAGAAGGATTTACTTTGCTGATGGATGATTTTGGCAGCGGCTATTCTTCGCTGAACATTCTTTTGGAAACACCGTTTGATGTCATTAAGCTGGACAAAAAATTTATGGAAAATATGATGGTTTCCGGCAAAGGGAGGCTGATTTTAGAACAGGTAGCCGGAATGGTTAATAAGCTGGATTTAGGTCTTTTGGCAGAAGGCGTTGAGACAAAAGAACAGATTGAACTTTTAAAAAGCATCGGCTGCGATCAGGTACAGGGCTATTTTTATGCAAAACCTATGCCGCAGGAGGAATTTTTTGAATTATTAAAAAAACAGAATAACGGATGACAGCAGCTAATCACGATTTCTAAAACCCATAGCAGACGTTGGCATACGACGGGTATGGGAGTGGATTTTTCAAGATTTTTTCAGAATTTTAATCATCATTTATGTATGATAGAAGCAATCTTTTTTCGCCACATAACTGTACAGAACATATAAGTTCATGGAAGCAGAATTTATATGTATCTATTACAGGTATGTGGTTTTATTTTGCACAAAAAGAAACATTCTAATATTACAAGGAAAACAAGGAGGTACACAATGGAACAGACATTTATGAAAGAAAGAAAAATATTGCCGCTTGTATTATCGATGGCGCTGCCAATGGTATTATCGATGGCAGTAAATTCCCTGTACAATATTGTTGACAGTTATTTTGTCGCTCAGTACAGCGAAGATGCGATGACTGCGCTTGCATTGGTGTTTCCGGTACAAAATCTGATTAATGCAGTAACAATCGGATTTGGAATTGGCATTAATGCAGTGACTGCTTTTTACCTTGGCGCACAGCAAAAAGAAAAAGCATACAGAGCGGCGACACAGGGTTTGTGTTTAAATTTGATACATGGGATTGCGCTGGCAGGCATATGCATTGCGGCAATGCCAATGTTTTTACGTGCATTTACGCCGGTGGAAGAGATTATTCAACAGGCATTAATTTATTCGAACCGGGCGTTTTTATTTGCACCGATGATTGCACTCAGCCTTTCTTTTGAAAAAATTTTTCAGGCTGTCGGCAGCATGAAGATAACGATGTTTTGTATGATGTGCGGATTTCTTACAAATATTATTTTAGACCCTCTGATGATTTTTGGAATCGGATTTTTTCCGGTTATGGGCGCTGCAGGCGCTGCATATGCAACCGGCATCGGACAATGCGTGACCGTGGCAGTATATGTGCTTCTTTATATCATCCGGCCGATTCCTGTAAAAATTGCAAAAAAATACCTTTGTGCAGATCAGGAAGTAACGACAAAGCTATATGCAGTCGGTGTTCCGGCTATGCTGAATCTGGCGCTGCCGTCTCTTTTGATCTCTGCGTTAAATGGCATTCTGGCTGCTTTTTCAGAAAAATATGTGCTGGTACTGGGCGCTTATTATAAGCTGCAGACATTTATTTATCTGACTGCAAATGGAATTATTCAGGGAATCCGTCCTTTAGTGGGCTATAATTATGGAGCAGGAGAATTTAAGCGTGTAACACAGATTTTCCAAACGACTTTAAAACTGACAATAGGGGTAATGCTTATAGGAACAGCCTTATCCTGGATCATGCCAAAACAATTAATCGGACTGTTTACTTCCAATCCGCAAACGATCGAAATGGGCGTAACGGCGCTGCATATTATCAGTTTTGGATTTATTGTTTCAGCCGTATCGGTTACCTGCTCCGGCGTGCTGGAGGGACTTGGAAAAGGCGCCCCTTCTTTGTATATATCGTTGGCACGATATGTAGTTGTAATTATTCCGGCGGCATTTTTATTCAGCCGCTTTGTACAGGCAGACGGGGTATGGTACGCATTTTGCTTTACCGAATTCGTAACTGCGGCATTCGCCTGTTTTGTATACCGCAAATCGTTTCACAATTGTTTTATTGGCGGCGGCGAATCTTCCATAGAGGTCTGATGTTCATATTTTTTGAGCAGAACGTCAATAAAGTCGTAATGAGCCATAACAGCAGTTGTGCAATCCGGCAAATTTCGGGTTCTCAGACTTTCGTAAATGGTTATATGACAAATAAGAAGCTCTTTCCAATCTTTGGCTGATATGTCTGTTAAAATTTCATGAATAGAGCTTTCAAACAATTGGGATAATGTTTCGTTTAACAGCATAAGCAGCCGATTGCCGCATATTTGAATGATCGTATCATGAAAATGTTTATCCAGCTGTGCCCGCTCCTGCATACAGCTGTCTGCCATTTTGGATAGAATATCGGAAAGCGCCTGAATATCTGTATCTTTTGCCTGTTTTGCAGCGAGCAGACAGGCATCCGTTTCCAGCATTCTCCGGAGCTGGCGTATTTCAAAACAGCTGCATTCATTCATAGAAAGCAGTAAAGAAAACATACTCCCAAGACTTTTGCCGGCATGGTTGACAAGATAATTTCCTTGTCCATGCCGGCTTTCAATGATTCCAATATTTTCAAGACTTCTTAAAGCTTCACGGATAGAATTTCTGCTCAGACCAAGCGTCGCCATAAGCTGCCTTTCAGAAGGCAGTTTATCCCCAAGCTTAAGATGACCGTTTTGCACAAGCGTCTGAATATATTCGATAACTGTAAAGTATACTTTTTCACTTTGGCTGGTATTGGATAATTGCTTCGTTAAGTGATCCATAAATCTATCATTCCTTTTCAGCTTTAAATCAGATTGGCAAAAAAAGAAGCTCCCAGCACTGTCAATAGTCCGGCTACTGCAATGGCAAGACTGCTCATTGCCCCTTCAGTTTCTCCGATTTCCATAGCTTTTACAGTGCCGATCGCATGGGAAGACGCGCCGATCGCGATTCCTTTTGCAATTGGTTCCTGTATCCGAAACAGTTTGCATACAAACTCTGCCAATATATTTCCAAGAATGCCTGTAATAATGATAACGGCAACCGTAATTGTTTCGATACCACCCAATTCTTTTGATACATCCATACCGATTGCGGTAGTAATAGACTTCGGCAGCATGGTCACATATTGTTCATGATTCAACGAAAACAGTCTTGACAACAGAAAAACACTAAAGAGACTTGCAAAAACTCCCGCAGCAATCCCGCCTGCAATTGCCTTAAAATTTCTCTTAAGCAGCTCTACTTGCTGATAAAGAGGAATTGCCAGACATACGGTAGCCGGCGTAAGCAGATAACTAAGATATTTCGCGCTTTCCTGAAACTGACTGTATTCCGTTTTTAACAGCACAAGAACTGCAATGACGCAGACCGTTCCGATCAGCAAAGGATTTAGCAGGGCGAGCCGAAATTTTCTTTTCACAATAAGGCCGATTTCATAACTGACCAGGCAAATAAATGCACCAAAAAAAATGGAATCCGTTAAAAATTCTTTCATGTTCTTCTCCGTTCTAAATAACACGCATGCTCTGGATTTATTTTTTTGCTTTTTCTTTTCGTATAAGAAATTGAGTCATTCGCCCGCTCACCGCCATTACAACAACAGTTGTAATTACAGTAATCACCAGGACAGGCAGACAAACAGGTTTCAGAATTGACCAGGAATCCAAAAGTCCTGCTGCTGCCGGAAGAAACATAACAGGCATAATTTCAATCAGAAAACTCGCCGCTTCTTTTACCTGATCCAGTTTTATCATTCCCATACACAATGCAAAAAACATCATCATAAGTCCATAGACGCTGGCCGGAATCGGAAGCGGGAGCAGAATATGCGCAATCTCACCAAGAAATGAGACTAACAAAATAATACTGAATTGGCGTAAATATTTCATAAATAATCATCTCCTAACTGGTAGTACCAGTATAGCATAGATCATTTATAATAAAATGTCAAGTATCACTCACAACGAAAAATCAATGTTTGTCCCTTGTACGATCTCAGGTACCGGCGGCATCTCCACCGGTATATCCAGTCCTGATATTTCAAGCGAAACCCCCGCCGGAGCATTCGAAAAATTGTTCGCGCCGCTGGAAACTGCCTGTTTTTCTTTTTCCAGTTTGTTAAACATTGCCCTTAAATACTTCATATCCGCATCCGCAATCGCACGCATCTCATCCGACCTGTGCTTTTGCTTTAATTCTTCCAGCTCCTGCGGCTCCATCGCATATACGGCGCCAGTGTATTCTTTTGACAATTCGTCAATAAAATCTTCAGCCATTTCTTCAGCCAAATCCTCCATCGATTCTTTCATCAATTGCTCGTACTCTTCCATTAGCCGCTGCAGTTCCTCCTCCGTCAGCTCCAGTTCTTCCTGTTCCTCTGACCGCTCCTCCAGTTCTTCCATAATAAGATCTTCAGTTTCTTCTGTCTTGCCTTTTTGTTCGATCTGTTCTTCCTGTTTTAAATGCTTTTCTCTCTTTTTGGCAATGCGCTCCATTTTCCTCGCATGTATAATCGCATGTTCCAGATCCAAATCATCATATTCTCCAAGACTTACTTTTCGCAAAAGCATAGCGACTGTTCCGCGTGCCTTTGTTACCGCCTTTCTGGCGCTGTTCGATGTTTTAGACAGCAATATTTGCGCTGATACTGCTTTAAAATTATAATTCAGCTTCTTTGTTTTTTTCTGGCCTGATTTAGAAAAACTGATAGACCCTGCTACAGTTCCATCCGGTTTTTTAATTTGAATTACTGCTCTGCCTGTATTTGTTACACCGATCATCATACCCATACCGTCATCCTCCCTGATCTTTTGTAACAGTTCAGATAAACTGATGCTGTTACTGTTTTCCTTTTCTGCGTACGGTAAATCCGTTTACCGTTTATGTATGTTAATAATTTCTATATCGGCAGATTTGTACAAATGCTTTATAAAATATGCTGTTTTTGTTTTATTTGATATTACTTTTCAAAAAATGTAAAGCTTGTTCCGTTACCAACAGTATTTTCACTTTTTGTATTTATAATGATTCATTGTAATTTTTTTAATATTGGGATACCTGAACTGTGATATGTTGTTTTTTCTTTACAGTTCCTGAGTATTGCAATATTCTATAAGAAAAAAAGTCCGGCTCCCGCCGGACTCTTTTCTCTGCATCTATATTAATAAAGGAATGATGATTGCATCTGTCTGTTAAACTTCAAAAATCAAATCTCCATATGACGGCATTGGCCACATATCTTTATCCACCATCATTTCCAGCTTATCCACCGGTGTGCGCAATTCCTCCATTGCCGCTTTAATTACATCTCTGTAATAAACCGCCCGCTCGCGGCCTTCTTCCATTGCAGAACCAACCGCATCTGCTTCCATTAGTTTTTTCAGCGCTGTCCGTGTATCTGTCAGTAATGCGGATACTTCTTTTAATAATTCTGTCTGTACGCTGACATCCGCATCACACGCAGCTTTTACACTATTAATCGATGCTGCCAGCGCTGTTGTATACTTAATCACAGATGGAATAATCTGTTTTCCTGCAATATCAATCATTGCTTTCGCTTCGATATTGATTGTCTTGGCATAAGTCTCGTATTCGATCTCTACACGGGACTCCAGCTCAGCTTTCGTAAATACGTTAAATTTCTCAAATACAGCAACCGATCCTTCTGCCGTGTAAGCAGGAATGGCATCTACCATAGACTTGATATTTGGAAGACCTCGTTTTGCGGCTTCTTCCACCCATTCATCCGAATATCCATTGCCATTAAAAATAATTCTCTGATGTTCGACTGCATACTCTTTAATCAGATCATGAACTGCCTCATTAAAATCATCCGCTTTTTCCAAAACATCACATGCTTCTGAAAATGCCTCAGCAACAATCGTATTCAAAACTACATTTGACTGTGCTACAGAATCTTGAGAGCCAACCATACGGAACTCAAATTTGTTTCCGGTAAATGCAAATGGCGAAGTACGGTTGCGGTCGGTCGCATCCTTTCTAAAATCCGGCAGCGTCTTAACACCGGTTTCCAGCATTTGCCGTTTGATGGAATGCGTTGCCATACCTGTACTTATCAGCTGTGAGATAACATCTTCCAGCTGCTCACCTAAAAATACGGATAAAATCGCCGGCGGCGCTTCATTTGCTCCCAGTCTGTGATCATTTCCTACATCTGAGGCTGATGCACGAAGCAAAGCAGCATGTTTATCAACTGCCTTTAAAATGCAGACAAGCACTAATAAAAATTGAATATTTTCATGTGGCGTCACACCCGGTTCTAACAAATTAATACCATCATTTGTAACAAGCGACCAGTTATTATGTTTTCCGGAACCGTTAACGCCTGCAAACGGTTTCTCATGAAGCAGGCATTGCAGTCCATGACGTCCGGCTACTTTTTTCAGTGTTTCCATAATCAGATGATTATCATCTACTGCAATGTTGCATTCGGCATAAATTGGCGCCAGCTCATGCTGTGCAGGAGCCACTTCATTATGCTGTGTCTTTGCAGACACCCCAAGTCTCCACAGCTCTTTATTTACATCTTTCATATAAGCCGCAATCCGTTCACGAATCGCGCCAAAATAATGATCGTCCATTTCCTGACCCTTTGGCGGCATTGCGCCAAACAACGTACGTCCGGTAAAGATAAGATCTTTTCTCTGCAGGTACTTTTCTCTGTCTACAATAAAATATTCCTGCTCCGGCCCTACGGATGGAATAACTTTTTTGGATGTCGTATTGCCGAATAAACGAATCAGCCGTACCGCCTGGTCACTGATTGCTTCCATGGAACGCAGCAGCGGCGTTTTCTGATCCAGCGCTTCTCCAGTATAAGAACAAAATGCCGTAGGAATACAAAGCGTTGCACCTGCCGCATCCTGTCTGACAAATGCCGGAGACGTGCAGTCCCACGCAGTATAACCTCTGGCTTCAAACGTAGCCCTAAGACCGCCGGATGGGAAAGAAGATGCATCCGGTTCGCCTTTAATCAGCTCTTTACCGGAAAAACTCATCAACACTTTGCCTGTAGACATCGGAGCTGTAATAAAAGAATCATGTTTTTCGGCAGTCACTCCTGTCAATGGCTGGAACCAGTGTGTATAGTGCGTAGCGCCTTTCTCAATCGCCCACTCCTTCATCTCATGCGCAACAACATCCGCCGTTGCCAAATCCAATTCTGCGCCATTTTCAATAATTTCTCTCATTTTTTTGTAAACTTTTTTGGGAAGGCGTGCCTGCATAACGGAATCGTTAAACACATTTTCTCCAAAAATATCTGCTACATTAAAATAATCGCCCATATGTTTTCCTTTCTTTCCAATCCCAACGGATATGTATCTGACATTTATTTGAATCGTGTAACATTATATGATGAAAAAAAATAAGGATGCCCCTTTCTGGAACATCCTCGTTCTTTTCTACTTGCTATTAACATACACCTATTTTATCAAAAATACAATACTTTATTTTTATTTTAGGATATGTTTCTAATTTTTTTATTCCCGCCATCTTTTTTTCAGCAATTTTGCCAAAAATCAAACGGCTTGTTTTAAGCTTTGCCAACAGAACCAAATAATTCCATCTTTTCCTTCACAGTTGCTTTAATTGCTTCAGCGCCAGGAGCTAATAATTTACGTGGATCAAATCCCTTGCCTTCCAGATCTTTACCGGCCTCTACATATTTGCGGGTCGCTTCCTGGAATGACAGCTGACATTCCGTGTTTACATTGATCTTTGCAACACCGAGTGAAATCGCTTTCTTAATCATATCCTCAGGAATCCCTGTCCCACCATGAAGCACTAACGGCATCTCACCGGTCTTTTGCTGTACGGCGTCTAATGTTTCAAAGCTTAATCCTGCCCAGTTTTCCGGATATTTTCCATGGATATTGCCAATGCCTGCTGCCAGCATGTCCACACCCAGATCAGCAATGGATTTGCATTCTTCAGGATCAGCACATTCGCCCATGCCTACGACGCCATCTTCTTCACCGCCGATAGAACCAACTTCTGCTTCAATAGACAGTCCCAGATTATGTGATACTGCTACCAATTCTTTTGTCTTTGCTACGTTTTCCTCAATCGGATAATGGGAACCGTCAAACATGATCGATGTAAATCCTGCCTTAATACACTTGTAGCAGCCTTCATAAGTGCCATGATCCAAATGCAGAGCAACCGGAACCGTAATTCCCAGTTCTTCATCCATTGCTTTTACCATTGCTGCAACCGTCTTAAATCCGGTCATATATTTTCCTGCACCTTCGGATACGCCTAAAATAACCGGACTTTTTAATTCTTCTGCGGTCAGCAAAACGGATTTTGTCCATTCCAGATTGTTGATGTTAAACTGTCCTACTGCATAATGGCCGGCTTTTGCTTTTTTTAACATTTCTGCTGCTGATACTAACATGTTCTTTCCTCCATCTTCTTTCTATAATTTCATTGATGTTTTTATTATAACATTATTTTTGTAAAAAATAAAGTAAAATTTACCATGTCACGAGGTGCAGAATAAATCCATGGAACAGTTCAGATAACCCATGGAACTGTTACGTATCCAGCCATTAGAAATCGCTTTGCGATGGGCTGGATACCTGGAAACCACTCCATTTTTATACGGTCAGCACAGTAAACGCGCAGACCTGCCTGTACTGTTTCATATCCATCGTTAGGAACGGTAAAGGAATATTGCAAGTTATTTCTTTACCGTTCCTTACTGTTCACTTGCAATGTTTTTACTTTAGAGATAATCATCTTAAAAACTATATCCGAAAGTAGTTTCCGCAATTTAGAATTGTCATCCGTATTTTTTTATGATATACTTTATTTGCTGCAAAGCAGCTTATGTTAACCGTTGATTCATTTCACATTTCCGGTTATTTCAAATCACATTTCTGATATTTTATCATGATGCCAAACCTATCAAACACCCTGAATCATTAATGCCTTGAATTATTTCTTGTAATGCACTGTTATTTCTATTATAATGGAGGAAACCGTATGGTCAAAAAACGTAAATTTCATATTATTCGCCAATGGAACCGCATCTTTGTACGCCAAAAGTACAAAGACCGGCTGTTTCGTAAAGTATTTCAGGACAAAAACGACCTTCTGTCCCTTTATAACGCGGTCAGCCATACAGACTACAAGGATCCTGCTGCTTTGGAGATTACAACCATCGACAGCGCCATTTATATGTCTATGAAAAACGACCTCTCGTTTCTCATCGGCTCCGTCATGAATCTGTATGAACATCAGTCAACTTTCAATCCGAATATGCCTCTTCGCGGCCTGTCTTATTTTGCCAGGCTTTACGAATCCTATACGACCCAACAGAAGCACAACGTTTATGGCAGAAAGCTGATCCGCCTGCCCATGCCCCAATACATCGTCTTCTACAACGGCAGGGAAGACCAGCCTGACGAATCCTGGCTGAAGCTGTCCGACGCGTTTCTCCCGCCGTTTAAAGATGGCGACGCGCCTGTTTTGGAATGCCGCGTGCGAATGCTCAATATTAATCTGGGACATAACCTGCCGTTAATGCAGGACTGCCGCAGGCTTTGGGAATATTCCGCATTCATGGACGAAGTCAGCCGTAACCTTGGCCGCGGTTTCTCTTTAGAGCGCGCTGTCAATGCCGCAATGGATAACTGTATCAGGCAGGATATTTTAAAAGATATCCTATTACAAAGCCGAAGCGAGGTGCTGCTTATGTTTTTAACTGAATATGACGAAAAGTTTCTTTTAGATCAAACATTTGAAGAAGGCCGTGAAACCGGGCTCGAACAGGGGCTGAAACAAGGACGTAAGCTGGGCCTGGAACAGGGACAGGAGCAGATTTTATTTTTAATCAGCCGGCTTCTAGAAGAAAATCGTCTGGAAGACTTAGACAAGGCTCTTTCTGACAAACACTGCCTTATCACATTGTTACACGAATACCATCTTGACTAAGGAAATACACGAATGCCGGATTCCCGGCAACGATTTTTTATTGGCTCCGGCAAAACAGCAAGTATTGAAGTAACACAAAAGTCAAAAAATTATAAGTTGATCCAAGACTTTACGCGGCGGGAGAATCATGATGTGGACAGAACTCATTACAAATCAAGATATAAAGCGCTTTTTAGAAAAGATAAATTATTTTGTAGATAGCTGTATCAAAGAAATGAAATATGTTAGTGGAAGTTATGCGGAGAATAGAGCAGCGCTTCATGCAATAAACGATCTTCGCGATTTATATATATTATTTCATAGCATCTCAGGTTGCAATCAGACCTTTGAAGTAAAATTCTCCAAAATTCATAAATTAATTCTGGAGCCATACACAGATGAGCAAGATTCTGTTATATATGATTCGACCCTGATAAAAAAAGAAAATTTATTCTATTGGTTTGACTAAAGGAGAAAGATATTTGCAGCTTTGCACCTAAAGGCACTGCAGTCGTCGCAGAAAAAGTCTGTTGGAGACCAATAAACAATTCTTTAGGAAAAGAAGACTGAACTTCAGGCAGGAATGCTGTAACAGTTCAGATAACCATGGAACTGTTACATATCCAGCCATTAGAAATCACTTCGTGATGGGCTGGTTACTTTTTTATTCCATCCCACCCACCACTTGTGCTATATTCAGACTCTTCCAAATGTATAATCATAGTTTCTACGCTGTTTATTCTTTTTGGTTACCTGTACGGCCAGCCGCCCCCTTTTCCAAAATTCCATTCAGCCGCAAAAAAAGCATGGAACCTGTTACGGATGCTGCTATTATATCACTTACCGGTTCCGCAACAAATACACCAAACACCGGATCTGAAAATACATGAGGCAAAATAAAAATCAGCGGTATCAAAAGCACCAGTTTACGCAGACATGCCATAAGCAGACTGATCTTCGCCTGTCCAAGAGCCATAAATGTCTGTTGGCAGGAAATTTGAATGCCTGTAGAAAATATACCTGCCATATAAATCCGCATTGCCCATACCGTATAATCTGCCAGAGAAGAATCACTGCTGAATATTCCTGCAAATACATGCGGTACAAGCATCATAAACAGCCACATTACTGCTGCATAGCCTGTGCAGGCCAGGAATTGGCACCGAAACGCCTGTTTGACCCGTTTTTTATGATCCGCTCCAAAATTGTAACTGATAATTGGCTGTCCACCCTGACAAATTCCCTGAAGCGGCAGTGTCACAAGCTGACTGCAGGACGAAATAATCGTCATTGCACCAACCGCTACGTCTCCTCCGTATCTGGACAAACTGCTGTTAAAGCTGATATTTAATATACTTTCCGTACTTAACATTACAAATGTAGATATTCCAAGCGCCAGACAGGGAAAGATGACGTTAAATTCCAGCTTCATATTCGCTGCGGCAAGACGAAGCAATGTTTTCTTTCCTGTTAAAAAAAACAACACCCATATCGCGCTGACCGCCTGACTAATCACCGTAGCTACTGCAGCTCCCTTTACCCCCATGTGCAATACAAATATCAGTATCGGATCCAAAACAATATTGCAGACAGCTCCCATAACTGTTGTAATCATACTGAATTTGGCAAATCCCTGCGTCGTTATAAACGGGTTCATTCCCATTACAATCATAACAAATACGGTTCCTAAAATATAAATCCGCGCATACTCCAAGGCATACGGTAATGTTACGTCACTGGCTCCAAACAGCCGTAACAGCTGCGGCGCAAAAATATAAAATCCTATCGTCAGTACAAGCGCAAACATCATTAATACAGAAAAACAATTCCCCAAAATCTTTTGCGCTGCCTCTCTGTCATTTTTCCCCATAGAAATCGCCGCCCGCGGCGCTCCGCCGGAGCCTGCAAGCATCGCAAACGCATTTATCATCATCAAAATTGGCAAGAAGAGTCCTACACCTGTTAATGCGGACGCCCCTGCCTGCGGAATATGTCCTATGTAAATGCGGTCTACAATATTGTACAGCATGTTAATCAGCTGCGCAATAACAGCTGGAATTGCCAGATTCAGCATTAATTTTGGTACGCTTGCACTTCCCATATCCTGATTTACGATTTTTGCTTCCATCTTTTATGTTCCCCTTTCATCAATAACAGCAGACATTTTATAAAAAATGTCTGCTGCAATAGAATTGCTTTTTATTCTTTTACCATAATCTGAACTGCCTGATGCCAGTTTTTGATTACAATCTCGCTATGAGAACCTCCATACTCCCCATCCAGCGTCCAAGATACTTCTTTTTCTGTAAAAAAATGGATCTCACTCGTTTTAAATGAATAGATCAGATCTGTATTGTCAACCCTTGTTAACAGTGATGTAACAATTTCATTCAATTCTAATGGATTTTTCGGCCGTTTAATCAACGTCACTTCAAATACACCATCATCCAGCAATACATTTTTTCCGGCTATTTGTTTAAAACCGCCGACAGATATAGAATTTGTCACCATCCCGAAAATAAATTCGCCTTCCAGAACGATATCTTCATATTCTACACGCATTTCATATGCTGCTATATCAAGCAGGCTTTTTGCCCCTTCCAAAATATAAGCCGCATGTCCCAGCAAATTTTTCAATTCCTGGTTTGTCTGATAAGACACTTCCGTAAAAATGCCGAATGCAGCCACATAAATAAAACTGTTATCATTAAATTGCCCGACATCACACGCAAACGGCTTGCCATCCAGTGCGATTTCCGCAGCTTTCAGAACGTTTTTCGGAAGTCTGAGTGAATTGGCAAAATCGTTTGTACTGCCCATCGGAATATAACCGATCGGTTTTTTTTCTTCCAGACGCATCATTCCTGTTACGACTTCATCCAGCGTACCATCTCCGCCACTGCAAATAACCAGATCATAATCCGCACTTTCCTGTTCTATCAGCTCTGTGGCGTCACCACTATATTGTGTTGGATGACTGGTTACACGATATCCTCTTTTTACCATCATGTCTATGATATCAGCAAGTTTTGATCGGATTGCTGCTTTGCCTGCATGTGCATTATAAACGAATAATATTTTTTTCATGATTGATCATTCCTTTTTTCGTAGCCCATCTGCTCAGCTATTTCTTCCAATTTGCGCAGTCTGTGATTCACTCCCGATTTTCCTACCGGTGGGCAGCAAAGTTTGCTCAGTTCCAAAATGGAAGCTTCAGGATATTCCATCCGAAGTGTTGCGATCTCCTGTAACTGCTGCGGCAGCTCTGACAGCGCTTTTTGTTTCTTTATAAAACGAATCGCTTCCTGCTGGCGATAAGCTGCATTCACAGTTTTATGAATATTTGCTGTCTCACAATTTACCCGGCGATTAATATCATTACGCATCTCTTTGATAATGCGCACGTTTTCCAGGTCCATTAAAGCTACATGGGCGCCCATAATATTTAATGCGTCTACAATCTGCGAACCTTCTTTTAAATAAACAATTTCGTGACCTTTTCTTGCCGTTATTTTTGCTTCCAGCTGAAACGCTCCGAACAGCTCCTGCAGCTGCCTCGCCTTACACTGGTCACTGCAGACTATTTCAAAATGATAAGATTTTTTTGGATTGCTCATGGAACCCGTTGCCAAAAACGCTCCCCGCAAAAACGCACGTTTGCAGCAGCTTTTCTGCAAAAGCAGTCCGTCCGTCAACGTCATATTTTCACGGATATGTCCGTCCTTACTCAATATCTTTAACATCAGAAACGCCTTTCTGACTGCTTCTTCCTCTGTAAGCTCTGCCAGATAAGATATTTTATTTTTCTGCTGGACAGAATGTGCCTGTGTCATTTTTACCGCGATATCGCCTGCCGCCTGCAGCAGGGTTACATATCTGTCCGCCACCTGCACATTCTCCGTTATCAACGTTATATGCATCTGTCCGTTTTGCATGTATATTTTTCCGCTTCCACTTAAAATAGCTGCAAGCTCCGCCAGCTGACAATGTCTTGCGCGGACATCCACTGCAGCCAGCTCCTTTTTTACTTCACCTGAAAACGACATATTTCACCTGTTTTACTTGTGCTGTGTATCTTTCAAAATATCGCGGTGTTCAATTTTAAGTCCATAATTTAACATTGAACCCTTATTGCTCTCCACATCTGCTGATTCCTTCGATAATCGCTGATATAACTCATTTGCAAGCGTAACCGAACGATGTTTTCCTCCCGTACATCCAATACTAATGACCAGCTGATTTTTCCCTTCTGCAATATAATTTGGTATGAGAAATCGAATCATATCTTCCAGTTTATTTAAAAATTCATGGGCTTCTTCATACTGCAGGACAAAATCCTGTATCTCTTTATCATTTCCGTTTTTTAACCTCAGTCCTTCTACATAATATGGATTTGGTAAAAACCTTACGTCAAATACAAGATCGGAGTCCGCAGGAATCCCATACTTAAATCCAAATGATAAAACAGTAACAAACAGATTTTTATATTCTTTATTATTTACAAATATTTTTTCCAGCTCGACTTTTAGCTCTCTCGTCAGCAAACGGCTTGTATCAATAATATAGTCTGCATTTTCCTTTAGAAACCTCAGCTGCTCCCGCTCTCTGCCAATCCCTTTATCTACACGCTCTCCCTGCGCAAGGGGATGGCTGCGTCTTGTTTCTTTATATCGCTTGACGAGCACAGGATCATCCGAATCCAAAAATAAAATCTCACACTTTCTGCCTTCTGCATGAAGGCGCATTAATACGTCCTGCATCTCACTCAAATTCTGTCCGTTTCTGACATCAATGCCAACAGCAACCTTTTGAAGTTCGGCGCTGGCATTATCTGACAGCTCATAAAAACGTTCTACCAACGGAATTGGAAGATTGTCTACACAGTAATAGCCCATATCTTCCATCATTTTTAATGCTGTACTTTTTCCTGCTCCGGAAATTCCTGTCAAAATTACAAAACGCATCGCAACTCCCCCTTTCTGTATAAAATCATCATCCTGATCGTTTCTTAAAAATACAATCTACAGAAATTCACCCATATATTTTACTTCTGTCTCCAGCTCTATGCCGGAATGCTCGAACACTTTTTTTTGCACAAGCTGAATCAGCCCTCGTATGTCTGCTGCAGTAGCATGTCCTTGATTAACAATAAAACCACAATGTTTTTCCGATACCTGCGCTCCGCCGACAGAAACTCCTGCAAGCCCTGCTTCCATAATCAGCTTTCCGGCAAAATTTCCTTCCGGCCTTTTAAATGTGCTGCCTGCACTGGGATATTCTAACGGCTGCTTTTCTATCCGCCGCTTTTTCAGCTCTTCCATCAAAGTCCAAATCTCTTCCTGCTGCTTTGGCTGCAAATGAAATTCTGCTTCTAATACAACGAACTCCCTCTCTGGAATACAGCTATGACGGTAAGACAATTCCAGCTCACTATTTTTTAATGTCTGCTGACTTCCTTCCTTTGTCAATACTACTGCCTGTGCAAGCACATCTTTTAATTCTCCGCCATAGGCGCCTGCATTCATAACGACTGCTCCGCCAACAGAACCCGGTATCCCTGCAGCAAATTCCATTCCTCCAAGCCCTGCCTTATAAGCAGCTGAAGCTGCCTGTGATAACAGCGCCCCCGCTTTCGCGATCAGGCAATTTCCCTGTATTTGCACCTGAGCCGCCTGTTTGGATAATGCCAGAACGACTCCCCGGATTCCTCCATCCCCAACAAGCAAATTACTGCCATTGCCTACAATGTGACATAACACCTGCTCTTTATGGCATAGCGACAATACTTCTGCTGCCTGTTCTGTACGTGGCATTACATAATAATCTGCAGGCCCGCCAACCCGAAAGGTTGTATGCTTGCTCATCGGTTCCTTACATAAAATCTGTTCTTTCGAAAGAATCGTGCATAATTGTTCATAAAATCCTGTTTGATTCATGATGTTTCTTTCTTCCAATTCTATTTCTTTCTATTATTTTTCATTTCATCCGGGATTTTCCCGACAAACATTTACGCCTCTTTTAAGAATGCCAGATACCCACGGTAAGCTTCATACAAGTCTACCTTACTGATAATCTCCCATGGCGCATGCATATTTAATACTGCGACACCGCTGTCAATCACTTCCATTCCATAATCCGCTAATATAAATGCAATGGTTCCGCCGCCGCCCTGATCTACTTTTCCAAGTTCCGAAGTTTGGAACGCTATCTCATTACGGTCAAATATATCTCGCAAATGTGCCATATATTCTGCATTCGCATCATTCGAACCGGACTTTCCCCTTGAGCCTGTGTATTTGTTGAATACAATTCCCTTTCCGAAATATGCCGCATTCTTTTTATCGGATACAGATGCATAATTCGGATCAAATGCTGCGCTTACATCCGATGAAAGCACTTTAGAATTAGCGAGCGCCCGACGCAATGCCAGTTCGCTATACTGGCCTGCCGCATGCATCACCTCAGCTGTCTTATTTTCAAAAAAGCGTGATTTCATGCCTGTCGCTCCAACGCTTCCGACCTCCTCTTTATCCACGAGAAGGCATACACTCGTACGCTGCGGAGTATCTTCTAATGCCAGCATTGCCATAAAAGACGGATATGCACATACTCTGTCATCATGTCCATAACCCATAATCATACTGCGGTCAAATCCATAATCTCTGGCTTCTCCTGCCGGAACAACTTCTATTTCCGCAGACACAAAATCTTCTTCTTGAATCTGATATTCTTTTTCAAGAATCTGCAAAATATTAGCTTTCACACGTTCCTTTACCGTTTCACCATCTTCCTGTCTGACCGGAATACTTCCAATCAGAATATCCAGATTTTCCCCTTCGATGACCTTGCTCGCTTTTTTATCCATCTGCTCACCTGCAAGATGAATGAGCAGATCACTAACGCCAAATACCGGGTCCCCAGGCTTATCTCCTATGCTTACGGGAATGACCGTTCCATCTTTTTTAATAAATACGCCATGCAGTGCAAGAGGCAGCGTTACCCACTGATACTTTTTTACGCCGCCATAATAGTGCGTATCTAAAAGCGCCATTTCTGTATCTTCGTACAATGGATTTTGTTTTAAATCCAGACGCGGTGAATCGATATGCGCTCCCAGTATATTCATTCCCTGTGCAAGCGGCTGTTTTCCGATGACATACATGGCCATCCCTTTTTCCATATTTACGGCATAGACTTTATCTCCCGGCTTTAAAGACTGCCCGGACGCTATAACCTCTTCCAAATTTACAAATCCCGCATTTTGTGCCAGATACTTAAATTTTGCCGTACATTCCCGTTCTGTCTTGCATTCAGAAATAAACTGCCTGTAATTGTCACTAAACTCCAGTAATTGTCCGCGCTTTTCCTGCGGGTATTTGTCCCATGCATTTTTTCTATCCATTTTACTGCTTCTCCATTCACTTTC
This sequence comes from uncultured Eubacterium sp., assembly GCA_910584595.1. Classification (GTDB taxonomy): domain Bacteria; phylum Bacillota; class Clostridia; order Lachnospirales; family Lachnospiraceae; genus Eubacterium_J. Next base: position 35,895 of record CAJUBQ010000006.1, on the reverse strand, counting down.
CATTGTTATAAAACTGTTCATAACAGATCTGTTATTTATTGTTTCTATATTGTATTGTTTCTATATTGTATTGTTTCTATATTATATTGTTTCTATTTGCACTGTTTCTATTTGCACTGTTTCTATTTGCACTGTTTCTATTTGTCACTATCCTTTGATAAATTTTCCTGTACACGGCGGCACAATTCTTTCGCCGCGTTATATCCCATCTTTTTCTGTCTGTGGTTTACAGCGGCCGCTTCGCAGATCAGCGCCAGATTTCGACCCGGCCGAATCGGCAGAGAATGACACACTACCTTTGTACCAAGAAATTCTGTATATTCCTGTTCCAGACCCATACGATCATATTCGTTATCCTTTTTCCAGTCTTCGAGCTTGATGACAAGATCAATGTTCTGCTTTTCCTTCACACACTCAACACCGTACAACGCCTTTACATCTATAATGCCGATACCGCGCAATTCGATAAAATAACGGGTAATATCCGGCGATGTACCGATGAGCGTTCGCTCATTAATCTTGCGAATCTCTACAACATCATCCGTTACAAGACGATGCCCACGGCGTATCAGCTCAAGAGCTGTCTCACTCTTTCCAATACCGCTTTCACCCATAATCAGAAGACCTTCTCCATAAACATCGACCAACACACCATGAATCGAAATACATGGAGCCAGCTCTTCATTTAAAACACGAATAATTTCTGCTGTAATGCTGGATGTCTTACGTTCCGTACTAAGCACCGCAACATTGTGTTTTTTTGCTATCTCAAGAAAGTTTCCTTCCGGAATCAACCCGCGGCAAAAAACGATACACGGTATATCATAAGAAAAGAACGCTTCCATCGCTTTTGTTCTTTCTTCTTCTTCCAACTGTCGTAAATATGCGTATTCGACCATACCGACAATCTGAACTCTCTCCTTTGGAAAATATTCAAAATAGCCGCAGAACTGCAGTGCAGGCCGGTTAATTTCGGATACGGTTATCTCGCGGATGCTCAGATCAATTTCATTTGTTAAATTCTTCATTTGAAATAAATCTGCAAACCGCTGTACATTGACACCCTTCATATAAAATCTCCTTTCCTATGCCCGGGCATATTTACATGTTTCCTGATGTTTCCAGTTTACCACAAATGACGCACAACGGCAATCATCCATTTCATTTGCCTATTTATTCACTTCCCTCATGAAAATGCTGATATACTGCCAGCGCCGCCTTTTCGTTCATACTGTCCGCTTCACAAAGCTGCTCCACTGTTGCTGTGCGTATAGCATCTATCGACTGAAAATAACGCATCAGCGCTTTGCGCCTCGTCGGTCCAATGCCCTGAATATCATCCAGCACAGAATGCACCTGTTCCTTGCTGCGCAAGGATCGATGATATTCAATGGCAAATCTGTGCGCTTCATCCTGAATCCTTGTAATCAATTTAAATCCTTCTGAATTTTTATCAATCGGAAGTTCCACATTATTAAAATAAAGTCCTCTTGTACGATGGAAATCATCTTTTACCATCCCGCAGACCGGGATCGATAAATGCAGTTCATCTAATACCTGCAAAGCAATATTAACCTGCCCGCGTCCGCCATCCATCATAATCAAATCCGGAAATTTCGTAAAGCTGCCATAGGCGTCCTCAAAATTTCTTTCTGCACGTTCTTTGCGTTCTTCCATTCCATGTGTAAATCGGCGCGTCAGCACCTCGTGCATAGATGCATAATCATCCGGCCCTGCAACTGTGCGCAGTTTAAATTTTCGGTAATCACTGCGGCATGGCTTTCCTTTTTCATATACAATCATAGAACCGACACTTTCAAATCCGTTCGTATTTGAAATATCATACGCTTCCACACGGCTGATTCCAGGAAGATCCAAAATTTTCCCAATTTCTTTCATCGCGCCGATGGTTCTTCCCTCTTCCCGTTTTAGACGCTCTTTATCCTGATTTAACACAAGTCTGGCATTTTTTTGCGCCAAATCTACAAGTTTTTCTTTCATTCCTTTTTGCGGCACACGAATATATACTTTCTGACCTCGCTTGCTGCTTAGCCACTGTGCGATCACCTCCATTTCTTCTATGGATGTCTGCAGCATCACTTCTTTTGGTATAAATGGCGTTCCTGCATAATATTGTTTCAAAAAAGAAGTCAGGATTTGCTGCGTCGTATCGCCTACATCTATGGTTACATAAAAGTGTTCTCGTCCGATCAGCCTGCCGTCCCGAATAAAAAACACCTGTACAACCGCGTCCCTGTCGTCTTTTGCCAATGCAATAATATCTTTGTCTTCTCCATCAGAATTTGTCACTTTCTGCTTTTCAGATATCTGTCTGACACTATTCATCAGATCACGATATTCCATCGCTTTCTCAAAATCCATTTCTTCTGAGGCTGCCTGCATTTTCTGTTCCAGTTCTTCCAGAATCGGCTTATAATTTCCATTCAAAAAATCCAGCACCTTTTTAATCTGAAGCCGATAATCCTCAGGAGAAATATAACCCTGACACGGCGCCTTGCACTGATGAATATGATAGTTAAGACACGGCCTGTCTTTCCCTGTATCTCTGGGCAGCTGACGATTGCACGTTCTAAGCTGATAGAGCTTGCGCACCAGTTCAATCGTATCTTTTACTGCTCCCGCGCTTGTATAAGGCCCAAAATACTGTGATTTATCCTTTTTCATCTGACGCGAAAAAAGGACCCTGGGGTAAGTTTCCCCCAGCGTCACTTTAATATACGGATAAGTCTTGTCGTCTTTCAGCAGAATATTATATTTTGGGCGATGCTCTTTAATCAGATTACATTCTAACACGAGAGCTTCCAGTTCGGAATCCGTAATAATATACTCAAACCGGTCGATGAGCGTTACCATCTGATCTTTGCGGATCCCTTCTTTATGGCTGGCGCGAAAATACTGACGCACGCGGTTTTTCAGGTTCACTGCTTTTCCTACATAAATGATCGTGTCATTTTTATCATGCATCAGGTATACTCCCGGACGATCCGGGAGTTTCTTTAATTCTTCCTGAATATCAAACATTATTTACTGTCATCTTCCTTCTGCTCATTCTGATTCCATAATTGCTGCTCCCAGTTCGCAATTGGCTGTGTTTTCGCCTGTTGATTCTGACCTGGAACTGCATTTTGCGCCGGTGGAAATTGTTCTTTTTGCGGAACAAATGCATTCGGATCCCTTCCCGGATTTGACGCCTGATTTTGCATCATCTGCTCTGACCCCGGCATCAGATTCGGATTCGGCATATTTTGTTCTGGCATACTTTGTCCCGGCGTCAGATTTTGGCTTGGTATCCCCTGCCTCAACGTCAGATTCGACGCATTTTGCCCCGGCATCAGATTCGGGTTCGACGCATTTTGCCCCGGCGCCATATTCGGGTTCGGCACATTTTGCCCTGGCGTCACATTCGGGTTCGGCACATTTTGCCCTGGCGTCACATTCGGGTTCGGTGCATTTTGCCCCGGCATCAGATTCGGGTTCGGTGCATTTTGCCCCGGCATCAGATTCGGGTTCGGCACATTTTGCCCTGGCGCCACATTCGGATTTGGCATGTTCTGCCCTGGTCCATCAGGTCCTGACATTGGATTCTGATTTGCTGTATTGCGGCCTGTCGCCATTCCCTGATTCCATACATGATTGCCTGCCGCCGGATATTGATTTTGCATATTTCGGCCTGGCTCCGGATGCTGATTCGGTGTATTCCAGCCCATTGGGTTATTTGGGCCTTGTACCGGCGCCGGATTAGTCTGACGCTGCCGAAATCCCTGCACATTTACCGGCGGTTTTTCTTCCTCTTCCGGCGGCTGCGAAATTCCTTTGATATCACGGTAAATACGCATAAACTCTTTGCCTGTAATCGTCTCATGCTCAAACAGATATTCGGCAATGTGATCCAAAACTTCTCTGTTTTCTTCCAGCAGCTTCTTTGCCGTTTCATAGCTGTCTTTTAAAATCATCTGAACTTCCTGATCTATTTCAGCTGCAGTATCATCTCCGCAATTAAGCACCGGCCTGCCATCTAAATATCGATTTTCCACAGATTCCAGACTAATCAGGCCGAATTTTTTAGACATGCCATACTGTGTAACCATCGCACGAGCAATCTGTGTTGCCTTTTCAATATCATTGGATGCTCCGGTTGTAATTGAATGAAAAACGATCTCCTCCGCAGCACGTCCTGCCATAAACGTAACAAGGCGTGCTTTCAGCTCTTCCTCAGACATCAGATATTTTTCCTCTTCAGGCACCTGCATCACATATCCCAGCGCGCCCATCGTTCTAGGCACAATTGTGATTTTCTGTACCGGCTCAGCATCTTTTTGCAAAGCCGTTGTCAACGCATGACCTACCTCATGATAAGCAACAATCCTCTTTTCTTCCTTACCAAGTATCCGGTCTTTTTTCTCCTTTCCTGCAATAACAACTTCAACAGATTCAAATAAATCGGATTGATTTACATATTTTCTGCCGTTTTTTACTGCGTTAATCGCCGCTTCATTAATCATATTCGCCAGATCAGATCCTACGGCTCCGGAAGTAGCAAGCGCAATTGCATCCAGATCAACAGTTTCATCCATCAGGACATCTTTGGAATGCACTTTGAGCGTCTCAACTCTTCCTTTCAAATCCGGTTTTTCCACAATAATACGCCGGTCAAACCGGCCCGGACGCAGCAGCGCTTTATCAAGCACTTCCGGCCGATTGGTTGCCGCAAGTATTAAAAGTCCTTTCGACGTGTCAAAACCGTCCATCTCCGCCAACAGCTGATTCAATGTCTGTTCCCGCTCATCATTGCCGCTGCCGTAACGCGTATCACGGCTCTTTCCAATCGCGTCAATTTCATCGATGAAAATAATACACGGAGCCTGTTTTTGCGCCTCTTTAAATAAATCCCTCACACGGGAAGCTCCGACACCTACAAACATTTCTACGAAATCGGAACCGGCCAGTGAAAAAAACGGCACATTAGCTTCACCGGCAACCGCTTTTGCCAACAATGTCTTACCTGTCCCCGGAGGGCCGACAAGCAGTGCGCCTTTTGGCAATTTCGCACCTATATCCGTATATTTCTGTGGATTGTGTAAAAAATCTACCACTTCCTGTAAAGACTCTTTTGCTTCGTCCTGGCCGGCAACATCTTTAAATGTAACACCCGTCTTTTTCTCCACATACACTTTCGCTGTATTCTTTCCGACACCCATACCCATGCCGCCGCCCATTTTGCGCATTAAAAATCCCATTACTGCCCACAGCAGTAAAATTGGCAATACGATGCTAAGGATATTATAGATCCAAGTTGCCGAATCATCCGGTATATATGGATAATATTTTACTTCATGCTCTTTTAATAAAGACACCAATTCCAGATCATTTCCTGCGATTCCTGTATAATAGGTAATCGGAACCAACTCGTTTTTTGCCTTTTTCGGTGTAATTCGATAACTATTGGAAGTTACATGCACTTCCTCTACCTTATCTTCCTCTACCATTTTGAGAAATTCCGTATAGGAAATTTCTTTTGTCGTCATCTGCGTCTGCCATCTGCTGAACATGCTCATAAAAAAAAGAGCCACCAGCGTAACCAGCAAAAACAGCAAAATCATCTGACCGTTTGTATTTTTCTTATTATTGGAATTATTATTATTTCCATTATTGGGTGACTGATTATTCATTCTTCCTCCATCTGCTGTACTTATCCGCGTTATCATGTAGAACACTATCTGTATTATTATAAGTGGATTGGAATCATAACGCAAGATTCTAATCATGAACTTTTTGCGAAATTTCTTAAAATTATCTGAAACTTAGAATATAACGGTATGAGCGTGTCTGAACAACCATTTCCGTAATTGTATACTTCACAAGCTGTAAAACACACTTAAGAACTGTAAATAAAGTTCCTTACGAAAATCATTTTTCAAACACGCTCTTATTATATATTCTCCAAATCAATTTTCAGCCTGATATTCATACTCCAGGGCAGCTTCCACAAATCCGCGAAACAGCGGATGCGGACGGTTCGGACGTGATTTCAGTTCCGGATGCGCCTGCGTCGCAATATACCACGGATGATCGGGCAGCTCAATCATCTCTACAATACGTCTGTCCGGCGACATGCCTGACAACCGCATTCCGTACTCCGTAAAAGTAGTTCGATAATCATTGTTTACTTCATAACGATGACGATGCCGCTCATGTATCGTCTCTTCTCTATATAAATCATATGCTTTTGACTGCTGATCCAATACACACGGATAAGACCCCAGCCTTAACGTACCTCCAATATCACCATCCTCATCCTGGTCCGGCATCAGTGCAATGACCGGATGCGTTGTCTTTGGATCCAGCTCTATACTATGTGCATCGTGCAGTCCACATACATTTCTTGCAAATTCAATGATTGCTACCTGCATCCCCAGGCAAAGTCCGAGATATGGGATTCCATTTTCACGAGCATACTGCGCCGCCAGAATTTTTCCATCCACGCCACGATTTCCAAAACCTCCCGGTACAAGAATACCACTGACATCTCCTAACAGCTTTTCCACCGTGTCCGGCGCTAACCGCTCAGAATCTACCCATTGAATCGTAACCGTTACACGGCTTGGAATGCCTCCATGCTTAAGCGCTTCGACAACTGATATATAAGCATCATGCAGCTGTGTATACTTTCCAACCAGCGCTATCCGAACTTCCTTCTCAGGATGTTTGAGATTTTCAATCATCTCATTCCACTCATTCAAGTCCGGTTCCGGACAAGGCAAATGCAGACATTCGCAAGCGACTCTTGCCAAATTTTCTTTCTCCATCGCAAGCGGCGCTTCATATAAATATTCCACATCCAAATTCTGCAGAACATGTCCATTTGGAACATTACAAAACAATGCAATTTTATCTTTAATACTCTGATCTAATTCATGTTCTGACCGACATACGATTACATCCGGCTGAATTCCCATTCCCTGCAGTTCCTTCACACTCGCCTGCGTAGGTTTGGTCTTTAATTCACCCGACGCTTTCAAATATGGTATCAACGTCACATGAATAAGCATTGCATTTTCATGTCCAACCTCGTGCTGAAACTGGCGGATCGATTCCAAAAAAGGCTGACTCTCAATATCTCCAACCGTTCCACCGACCTCAATAATCGCAATATGCATATCCGGTGATGAAAAATTCCGATAAAACCTGCTCTTAATTTCATTCGTAATATGAGGAATCACCTGTACGGTACCTCCCCCATAGTCTCCGCGCCGTTCTTTTTGCAATACTGACCAATAGATTTTTCCGGTCGTTACGTTCGAATTTTTCGTCAGGCTTTCATCAATAAAACGTTCATAATGCCCCAGATCCAAATCTGTCTCTGCTCCGTCATCTGTCACAAATACTTCTCCATGCTGTATCGGATTCATCGTTCCAGGATCGATATTAATATATGGGTCAAATTTTTGCATGGTTACTTTATATCCGCGTGCTTTCAAAAGACGCCCAAGTGATGCTGCCGTAATCCCCTTTCCAAGTCCTGATACAACCCCGCCGGTTACGAACACATATTTTACAGGCATAATCTTCCTCCTCCATTTACCTTCTGTCTTTATTATAAAACCGGATCTGCTCATCCGCATCTTTTTGCTTAAAGGTATCAAAACCTCCCTTAACACCGTATTCTGCACGATTACACTCCGGACAAAAATTTCCAAACTGGATGGCTTTCCCACAGCGCTGGCAATGGAGGCCCACCACTGTATTTGTTAATTCTCTGTATTCCAATCTGCCCTCACGAATCCAATGTTTCACTTGCCTGAGCGGAATTCCAAAAACCTCCGCCAGCTGAAACTCATTCACATCATGCTCTCTTACATATTCCCGTACTTCCCGAAATTCCATACTGGCCTGACAATTTTTACAAAAATCCGTCTCAGAATCAGCCGGAATCGGACAGTGGCACCAGGCACAAAATCTATTTTCCTGAAATAACTTTCCACTTACCTCCATCTGACTTTCCCCCTATCCAATGTTGCTTCCAAATCTTGACCACATTTAACTATTATTATACCGCAAAGACACAACAGTGTATACTATTTTTTTCAAATCATAAAAGAGTGTAATGTTCCGTAGACTTACACTCTCCGTTTTGCCTTATCGGTTATTATTGTTTGATAAATATCCACTTTGATCTGCTTTTAGGTAAATTATAACAAAAGGTACAGGCTGTGTAAAGACTTATCCGCAATCCGGCAGAAAAAACGACCTGCCATTGCAGATCGCTTTTTCGAGGAGTTTAGTTATGAAAATGTTTAATCTATATAAATGGAATAATTTTTAGTCGAAGCCAGCGGCTAGCGCGCGCTTTCATTGCCGCCAACTTCATTTGATAGTATTTAGTATACTCACAAAATGTGTCTGAAATGTGTCAAAAGCCTAAAAGAATCATAAACTTATTCTTAATAATTTTAAAAAGCCATGATTGCTTACTGTCAACGGTATCATGTGCATTACTTATATTATCACCAAATTTCAAGAAAATGAATTTGCAACAGATTGGATTAAAATGTTGCGTTTGGGCTCCTCGGACGCCGGGAGAGGGGAGCTGGCCGGTCTGGTTGTTCCTGTTCCGAAATGTAAGAATCTCTAAGCATTCTGCATTTACACTATGACAACCGGACGGTCGCGCCACCTAATTCGCCCTGGCTAAACGCCAGCAGCTAAAGGCGCCGCTTGGCTTCGCCCCTGGTTTTCATGCAGAATACTAAGAGATTCTAACATTCCTCCAACGTCACAACCAGACCGGCCAGCTCCCCTCTCCCGGCTGATTTTCTTAAGCTAATCATGTACAATCAAATATCTAATAGACACAAGATATGATAAGTTATTTATTATTTATTTCATAGCTGTTTCTAATCGAAAATAAGCCAAAATTGTAACTGAGTTGATATCATCTTACATAAGGACATGTAATGCATTCAAAAACCAGCTGGGCGAGGGGATTGGGCCGGTCTGCCTGTGGCTTTGGAAGAATGTTAGAAGCCCTTAATATTCTGCATGAAAACCAGGGGCGAAGCCAAGCGGCGCCTTTAGCTGCTGGCGTTTAGCCAGGGCGAATTAGGTGGCGCGACCGTCCGGTTAACAAAGTGTAAATGCAGAATGTTTAGGGCTTCTTACATTCTGGAACGGTCACAGGCAGACCGGCCCAATCCCCTTGCCCAGCGTCCGGGTATTCAAAAACGCAACATTTTAATCCAAAATGTCACAAAATTTCTTTAATATTCCCTTTCTTCTAAAAGTGTCTCCGTCACCGTTACCATTTTTTTAGACTCAAAATCAACCATAAGAACCATCGGAGTTTCATCTGCGGTGAAACAGTCTTCCGGCAGATAATAGTGTTTCTTCGCCAGTTCTTCGTCGGCTTCCAGCCTTCGGATCGCTTCGGCTGCATAAGGCGGCGACAGTGGATTGCATTCAAAATCTGCGTGAATTTTTCCTTCCAGTACGGCTTTTAGTCCAGCTCTTGTCGCGTCAAAAGATATTACGATTATGTCTCCGTCTGTTCCATAGGAGATTCCTGCTTCATCCATTGCTGCGCATGCACCGAGCGCCTCATTATCATTTTGGCAGATAACAACATCGATGTCTGGATACATGTTGAGATATTTTTCCATTACCATTCTGCCGCCGCTTTCTGTAAAATCTCCACATTCTTGCGCCAACAGCTTCCAATTGCTGTTGCGTTCCAGATAACGTGCAAATCCTTCTGTGCGGCCCAGCTGAGCGGATGCTCCCTGCGTTCCATTTATCGTTACAATATGGATCGTTTCTGTCCCCCGCTCACTCATATTCAGATAATTTTGCAGCCATTGTCCTGCCAGTTCTCCTTCTCTTACAAAATCGGAACCAAACCAGGCTGTGTAATACCGCTCCTTGCAGTCAATCGTGCGGTCTAAAATAATGACTGGAATATGTGCATGATACGCTTCTTTTAATACTGCCGTCCATCCTGTTGTCAGGATCGGATCAATTACAATATAATCCACCTCTTCCCTGATAAAATTGCGTACCGCCTCAACCTGTACTTTCGGATTGTTGTCTGCATCTACAAAATACAATTCGTATCCATTTTCTTCTGAAAATACTTCTTTACAAGATTTTGTAGCGGCAATTCTCCAGTCTGATTCATGCCCCACCTGAACAAAACCGACTTTGAGCAATTGCTGCGGCAGCAGCGCAAACGCCTGATCGGCCGGGGTTACATTATCAGAAAATTTTTTACCGCCGACTCCGTACCTGTCAATATCATCCAGCGCCGTTTTTGTCGCACATGCGGAAAATACTAAAAAGCATACGGACAAAAGTATCATCACTGCACGCATATATCGTTTCCATAACACTTTCATACATATCCAGCCTCCATCCATACGTTTCATAGTATTTTAAAAATTACTCGTCATCATAAAACTCAAACTCATTCCGTAAAAAGTTCCACGGGATCCCATCCAAACTCATGATAATAACGAATATCCAACTGATGATCTTTCACATATTGCCCGATGAACATTTGTTTTCTCTGTTGATACAGTTCCATCGTTTTTTCCTGATCGAAAAATTTATTATAAATATCCGGATGCCCCTGGCAGAATTTTTCAATCCCCTTCTGATAATAAGCGCCGTCTCCGGTTTTTTCCACCTGCACTACATCATAGCTCCCATTTGTTTTTTTCAGATGGAAACAGGCAGGCATCTCTGAACCGCCATCTTCTTCCAGTGTGTTGCCATTTTTATAATACGTGAAAGAATAAAAATTGCCAAATACTTTTATTTCTCCATCTTCTCTTATCATATCATAAATAACCGGTATTGGTATAAAAATCTCAGAACTAACTGTCTTTCCGGCCGCAGCTGCCTTTTCTTCTCCGGTCATATAGTCACAAATGGTCTTTAAAATTTTATCTTCTCCCATATATACATATTCCGGTAAAGCATTTGCATCTTCTGCCTGTTTCGCTGCCCCCTTTGAAACGTCGATTGCAAGCGGCTCTGTTACAGCTTTGCCTGTATTCTCGTTTCTTGTATAAAGCTGGTATTCTCCGTCCCGCAGCAGCAAACAGCTTACATAACGCTCCCCTTGTTTTGGCCAGACTACTGCATCTTTGCTGTAGCGGGTGATTCCGTTCTCCCATCCACTAACTGTTTCGCTGCCCAAATAATCAAACGAATCATAATACCTGCCGTTCATTTTCTCCTTCCACTCATCCAGCAAACGATCCTCTGCCTTTGTCACTTTTACAGGCTCCAGCAATTTTGCTTTTTCTGTATATTCTGACAGCTCGTAGACATAGCAGTTGCCTGTCACCTGGTTATCTTTCGTATTAAAAATACGTATCTGATTGTCTTCGGCAATGATCTTTGTCCCAAGAGAATCAACCGTAAAATAATTGCACCCGATTTTCTGCAGATCAATGACAGCCATTACCGACTGCTGCTTTCTGTTATAAATTACCATGCCGCGGCTATTTACAAAAATCACCCGGTTTTCATCACAGTCTATGAGAGGCGGAGCATAAACTTCTGCTTCCGGTGTCCTGTTCTGCAATATTTGTGCACTTTCCATACCCGTTTTTTGTATCATCTGCTGAAAATAATTATCTATAAAATCATAACCATCTGCCGCAGCAATTTCTTCCCGTTCCATCAGCTCTTTTAAAATCATAATCTCTTTGCAGTCACAATACTCCAAATCGACAACCTGCCACTGATCTTCATCCGGCTCTAAAATAATGCGAAACAGACTACCGGAGCTGCTGACGTTATCTTCAGATTTGCCCCATGCATACTGATAACTGATATTTGCAAGCGCTTCCAGACCATGTTCTTTTTCTGTTAAATCAAAAAGCTCTACATCATTCAAATCTACAGAAACAATGCCTCCATATGTTTCTCTGTAAAATTCTCTGCGCCATTCCAGCCATTTCCAAGCAATGTAGCCATCTATCCCTGCAAAATCTTTCCTTGTATATTTTCTGTCATCCTCTGCCAGCATCGTACACAAAAAATCCTGAAAATAATCCTTCAACGTACGCAAAACTTCCTGCTGTTGCTGTTTTGCAGCTTCATCTTCCATCATTATCACAGTTCTTGCAATCGCTATCGCTTCTGTTCTGTCAAATTCTTTTGCAGATAAAGACAGCAAATGTGCTCTCTTTTCCCCTTTCTTCACAAAATAAAAGTCCCAATATTCACTTTGTGTCTCTAATTTGCTGATATCCACACCTTCCGTCTCAAGCGCACCTATCTCACCGCCTGTATACAGATCATGAAAACTGTGAACCAGAAGCGTCTTCCAACCAAATCCCGGCGATATCGTATCTATAACGCCTATCGGCTCATCATGGCTGTGATTTGACTGTGGATAATATCTTTGATCCAGCTTCCCGTCTTCAAACACAAACACATCTTGCGGCTCTTCTACTGTTCCAATAAATCCTGCATACTTCCAACGCTTTGGAGCAGAATCCATATCTTTATGCGTCGAATAACTTTGCGGATATATTAAAATTCCTCCTGCAAACCCAAGATCAGCATTGTAAGAACCAATGGTATATCCTTCCGGCAATTCTATCGTCAGCCATTCATCCACTTTTGTTTTTGTACGCAGAAACACTTCCAGATTATACGGATAGGATTCTCTGCCCTTTTCATCTACCGTATAAATGTACGCCATCTGCGCGTCCGATTGTCTGCTGATACAGACGTTTTCCAGCTGATTGGAGCTTTTTAAAAACGAAGCCCTCATGTGATATGTTTCATTTTCAAAATTAAAATAATAGTCAAACATATCATAGGGTTCCTCTTCGTCCGGCTCGTCGTTTATAAACAGCTCACCATTATGATACTGCCGAAAATTCAGCTGTTTTACATTTTTTTGAGCAAACGCCTCCCGCACCATTTCAAATGTAAGTATCTGCGGATTCTGCAATTCCGTATCTTCTGCAAGCATAGCTGCCTTCTGCAGATCTTGTTCCTTTTGCGCACTGTTCGGTATGCTGTTATCGTCTGCGGTCAAAAAAATTCCTGTCAAAAAGATTCCCGCTGCCACTACGAAAACTGCAGTTATTTTTGCCGTTTTTTTATAACGCATAATATTTTGAATCCGCGCTTTCATACTGCCATCCCCAAACGCAGGCGGGACAGCTAAACGGCTTTTTTCTCCAACAGACAGCGCAAGCAGCGCCGATGCATACGCTTTTTTCTGTTCCATGCCAATTTTATACACGGTCTCTTCATCACAGGCCATTTCCATATCCCTTGTCATAAAATAGTACGCAAGCCATACAACCGGATTAAACCAGTGCAGACAAGTAATAACATAAGCCGCCGTCTTCGTCAGATAATCTTTTCGCTGAATATGTGTCCATTCATGAACTGCCACATACTCTTTATACGCTGCATCCATATCAGATGGAAAATAAATACATGGCCGGAAATACCCTAATACGATCGGCGTTAAAATTCCATCCGCCTCATAAACTGCTAGATTCTTCCTTCCGCTTAAAATTTCATGATCCCATTCTTGTTCATATCGAACAGAACATAGCACGCACCGTTTCAATCGGGCGTATGATAGAACTCCTCGTATAACAAAAAACAAGATTCCCGCTGCCCAAACTGCACATAATACACGAGCTGTCACCTGCCCTTTTCCGTTTGCAGCCTCCAGTATTTTCATTTCAAGTGTATGAAAAGCTTTCCATAAATCTGACAATTTGGGAAGTCTATGTATGGCTTCTTTCTCTCTGCCATCCTGAACATCTGATATCTTTTCCGTTTTTTTAAGATCCTGCAGTTCACGCAAATTCTGCGTATTCTGTATTGTTTCCGAATCTTCCAAAAACTGCTGTTTTGGAACCATGTCTAAATGAGGTTCATCCAGATTCTTTTTTTCATCGCTATTTCCGGATTTTCCATCTCCCGGATGCCATGAAATCGCAGTCTGATTCCAAAATCCTTCCGGGACAGACACTTTCCATGGAAAAACAAGAAAGAAATACACGATCATCCAAAGTATCATTACATACTTTTTGGAAACGGACGCCAAGGCAAACAACTTTCTAAGTCCAAAAACCACGCCAATCACCAAAATGGCCTGTATACTCATAGCTGCTATACGCAGCATCAGCCCCGTCATACACTCTCCTCCTCAATAATTTTACGCAGCTGATCGATTTCGTCTTTACTTAGTTTTTTGCGAGAACAAAATGCAGCAACAAAGCTTGGCAGAGAACCTTTGAATTTTTCTTCCACAAACTTTTCACTCTGCTTCGCCTGAAATTCCTGATAAGAAATCAAAGACGTTACCGTCCCCTTGTCATTTTGAAATATTTCTTTGGCACAAAGCCGTTTTAAAATTGTGTACGTCGTTGATTTTTTCCATCCCAGCTCTTTCTCACTGAGCTTTGCAAGTTCACCGGATGAAATCGGTTCCTTGTCCCAGATTAAGGATGCAAAGCGCATCTCCACTTCTCCCAGTCCATATTCTGCCATCTGAACTCCTCCTTTGCAATTCTACACATTGTCGACTATTACAGTCTACAATATGTAGAATTATTTGTCAAGACGCAAACAACATATATGGTGTGTTATTTTTATAAAAAAACAAGCAATTTCCTAATAAACAAAAAAACAGCAGTTCACAATAACTGAACTGCTGCCGATACTTATCTTACTCCAAACTGATAACTCGTCTTCGTCGTATAAACTTCTCCGGCTTTTAAAATCGGTGACTCAAAGTTTGGTTCATTCACGGAATTTGGGAAAAACTGCGTTTCCAGACAAAATCCCTGTCTTTTCTCATAGACTGCGCCCTGCTTTCCATCCTGTGTCGTAATAAAATTTCCAGAATAGAATTGTACGCCCGGCAGGTCTGTAAATACTTTCATCACAATTCCTGTTCCCGGCGCATATGCTTCTGCAATCAGTTCAAACGCACCCTTTTCCGTCTTATCCAATACAAAATTATGGTCATATCCGCCGCCATAACGGATCTGAATATCATCTGCCTCTATATCCTGTCCGATCGTCTTTGCCGTTGTAAAATCCATCGGCGTTCCTGCAACCGGAGCGATTTCTCCTGTAGGAATTGCCTTTGCGTCAATGACTGGCGTGAAATTTGATGCCCGCAGCATCAATTCCTGTCCAAGTACGCTGCCAAAAGCATGTCCTTCCAGATTAAAATATGCGTGATTCGTAAAATTCGCTACCGTATCCTGATCGGATACAGCTTTATAGTTAATTTCTACCGTATCATCATCTGTTAGTATGTAAGTAACTTCTGCATCCATATTTCCAGGAAAACCCTGTTCTTTGTCCGCACTCTTACAAGTAAGCGTAATCGTATTATCCTTATATTCTTTTACGCCCCAAACCATCGTGTCCATTCCTTTCTCACCGGAATGCAGATTGTTTTCATTATCATTCGCATCCAGCTGATAAGAAACACCGTTAATCGTCAGCTGCGCCTGCGCAATTCGGTTACCGTTTCTTCCGATCACAGCGCCAAAATAACACGTATTATTTTCGTAGCCGGTTACATTATCGTAACCAAGCAAAACGTCCTGCATATTGCCGTCTTTATCCGGTACGATAATCGAAACAAGCGCAGCGCCATAATCCGTTACACGTACTTTGGAGCCTTTTTTATTTTCCAGCATATAGACAGAGACCGCTTCCCCCTGCTTACTTGTTCCAAAAGATTCTTTATTCATTTTAAATTCTGCCTTTCTTGACTACATTGATACCATTCAATTTTTTAAGAATATTTGCTTTTTGTTCCTGAATATGTATATCCTGATTTTCGTCTGGATTAGTTCTGTCCATAATAAGCATTCGCGCCATGCTTGCGGTAGAAATGTTTATCTTTAATGCTGTCCGGTGCAGGTTCCGCTTTTGGATTGATGAGTTCTGTATTCAATGCCATCTTTGCAACCTCTTCCAGTACAACCGCGTTGTAAACAGCCTGATCTGCATCTTTGCCCCATGTAAAAGGTCCATGGTTTTTGCAGAGAATACCAGGCGTATACATTGGATTGATTCCTTTTTCTTCCAGTGTTTCAATAATGACAAGACCGGTGTTTTTCTCGTATTCGCCATTGATCTCTTCCGGAGTTAAGCTTCTTGCACAAGGAATCGATCCAAGAAAATAATCTGCATGAGTCGTTCCGTACAGCGGGATGCTTCTGCCTGCCTGCGCCCAGGAAGTAGCCGTCGTAGAATGTGTATGAACAACGCCGCCGATTTCCGGATATTTTTTGTACAGCTCTGCATGAGTTGCCGTATCTGAAGACGGTTTATATTTTCCTTCGATTTTATTCATATTAAGATCCATAACTACCATATCGTCCGGCGTCAGTTCCTCGTATTCCACACCGCTCGGCTTAATGACAAAATAACCTGTTTCACGATCAATGCCGCTGACATTCCCCCATGTATAGGTAACAAGACCGCGTTTAGGCAGCTCCATATTTGCTTCGTATACCTGTTTTTTTAATTCTTCTAACATCACTGATTCTCCCTTGCCCCAAAATTACGTATATGAAAGCACAAGGCTGTCACATGTCGTAACAGCCTGTGCGGGTACCAATACTTTCTTATGAATGAAACGCTTTTACTTTGTTGTAAATGCCTGCTGCATCCAGTCCGTATTTCTCAAGAAGCTGTACAGCCGGGCCGGATTCGCCAAACGTATCTTCCACGCCAATCCGCAGCATCTTTGTCGGACACTTCTCGCTTAACAGTTCTGCAACAGCGCCTCCAAGACCGCCGATAACAGAATGTTCTTCAATCGTTACGATCTTACCGGTTTCCTGTGCAGCTTTTATTATCAGTTCTTCATCTAACGGCTTAATCGTATGAATATTGATGACTCTTGCATCCACACCATCCGCAGCCAGCTTTTCCGCTGCTTCCAACGCACCGGATACACAAAGTCCGGTAGCGACCAAAGTAATATCCTTACCGTCTCTTAATGTTACCCCTTTGCCAATTTCAAACTTATAATCTGAACGATCGTTGATGATCGGAGCCGCAAGACGTCCAAATCTTAAATACACAGGCCCTTCATGTGCATAAGCCGCTTTTACTGCTGCCTTTGCTTCTATATCATCCGAAGGATTGATAACTACCATGCCAGGAATTACACGCATTAATGCGATATCTTCATTACACTGATGGCTGGCGCCGTCTTCACCGACAGAAATGCCTGCATGCGTCGCACCAATTTTAACGTTCAGATGCGGATAACCGACAGAATTACGCACCTGCTCAAATGCACGTCCCGCCGCAAACATAGCAAACGAACTTACAAACGGTACTTTGCCGGTAGACGCGATGCCGGCTGCAATACCCATCATATTGCATTCTGCAATGCCACAGTCAATATGTCTGTCAGGAAAAGCTTTTTTAAATGTGCCTGTCTTCGTAGCCTCAGCCAGATCCGCATCTAATACTACAAGGTTGTCTGCTTCCTTACCGAGTTCCACTAAAGCATTGCCATAGCTCTCTCTCGTTGCAATCTTTTTTACTTCTGACATAATGCTTCACCTGCTTTCTTAAGATCTTCCATTGCAATTGCATATTCCTCGTCATTCGGAGCCTTGCCATGCCATCCGGCCTTATCTTCCATGAAAGAAACTCCCTTGCCTTTGACAGTCTTCATCACAATTGCAGTTGGCTGCCCCTTTGTCGCCTTTGCCTCTTCAAAAGCCGCGCGAAGCTGCGCCATATCATTTCCATCTGCCACATGAATCACATGGAAATTGAAAGCCTTAAATTTTTCATCGATTGGATACGGAGAGCATACGTCATCGATCTTTCCATCAATCTGAAGGCCATTGTTATCCACAATCACGCACAAATTGTCCAGTTTGCGGTGTCCTGCAAACATCGAAGCTTCCCATACCTGTCCTTCCTGTATTTCGCCGTCTCCAAGCAATGTATAGACACGATAACTGTCATTGCTAAGCTTTGCAGAAAGCGCCATGCCTACCGCTACGGAGATTCCCTGTCCCAAAGAACCGGAGGAAGCATCGATCCCCGGCGTATGCTGTACGCATGGATGTCCCTGCAGATGAGAGCCTACGTGACGCAATGTCGGCAAATCTTCTACCGGGAAAAATCCTCTGTTTGCCAGCACAGAATATAAGCCTGGAGCCGTATGTCCTTTAGACAATACAAAACGGTCGCGATCCGCTTTTTTCGGCTCCTTCGGGTCAATATTCATTTCTTCAAAATAAAGATATGTAAATACGTCAGCAGAGGATAAAGAGCCGCCCGGATGTCCCGCTTTTGCACCATGCACAGCTGTAACGATCCCTTTTCTTACTTCCACCGCTGTTTTCTGAAGTTCTAAATCAGTCATAGTTATACCCTTTCCTTTTTCATGTGCTGGTCTGCTTATTTGGAACTGTCCTGAATGAATTTTTCAATGCCTGCATCTGTCAGCGGATGTTTGGTCATAGCTTCAATTACATTGTAAGGAACCGTTGCAATGTGTGCGCCAGCCAAAGCACAGTCAATGATATGGATTGGATTTCTGATCGATGCAGCAATAATCTCTGTCTCAATATCGTGAATCGCAAAAATTTCTGCAATCGTACGAATCAGATCTACGCCAGGCACAGAAATATCATCCAGACGTCCTAAGAACGGAGATACATAAGTAGCGCCTGCTCTTGCTGCCAGCAATGCCTGATTTGCATTAAAAATCAATGTCACATTTGTCTTGATACCTTCTGAAGATAACTGTTTTACCGCTTTTAAGCCTTCTACTGTCATCGGAATCTTAACAACCATATTTGGATGGATTTTAGCAATCTCGCGGCCTTCTGCGATCATGCCTTCCGCATCCTGTGTCGTAGCCTTTACTTCGCCGCTGATCGCGCCATCTACGATATCTGTAATCTCTTTAATGACCTCTGCAAAATCTCTTCCTGATTTTGCAATTAAAGACGGGTTTGTCGTTACCCCGCAGATAACGCCCATGTCATTTGCTTTTTTGATTTCCTCAACGATCGCTGTGTCTACGAAAAATTTCATAATTTGGTTCTCCTTCCATATTTCCGGGTTAATCCCTTTTCCCCTGTTTTAAATATATCAGCAGGCAGGATGCCGACTTAACGCGGACTCCTGCCTTACTTTCAGATTTTATTTGCCGTATACGACATTTCCTAACATCAGATCTCTCTTTAACTGTGGAATCGTAGTGCCATCTGTAATATATACCGGCTCAATTCCCATCATAGATGCCCAATCGCCAATCTGCTCAGAAGTCAGATCATAAGTAAATGCCGTATGATGCGCACCGCCTGCAAGAATCCATGCTTCCAGACCTGTATAAAAATCTGGCTTTGGCACCCAGAAATTAGAACCTACCGGAAGCTTCGGCATTGGCTTTTCTACCTTTTTGCATTCTACATCATTGATAAGCAGACGGAATCTGTCCCCAAGATCAATCAAAGAAGTTGCCACACCAGGACCTTCTTTGGATGTAAATACAAGACGCGCCGGATCCTCTCTGTCACCCATAGACAATGGCTGGCATTTGATGCTGATCGGGCCGTCCGCAACAGACGGGCATACTTCCAGCATGTGTGACTGTAAAATGCCTTCCTTGCCAGGAACCAGATTATATGTATAATCTTCCATCATAGAAGTGCCTTTTGCATCTTTCATGCCTGCAGTCATGATTTTCATAATGCGTACCATCGCCGCAACCTTCCAGTCGCCTTCTGCTCCAAATCCGTAGCCTTTCTGCATCAGTCTTTGGATCGCAAGCCCCGGAAGCTGCTTTAATGCGCCGAGATCGCCAAAATGTGTAACAATCGCCTGATAGTTCTTCTCTTCCAGAAAACGCTCAAAGCCAATTTCAATCTGTGCCTGTACTGCCACATGCTTTTTGAACTCTTCCGGATCTCTTCCTTCCAATAAAATCTCATAAGTATCGTAATATTCGTCTACCAATGCGTTTGTATCGGACTCTGATACGGCAGCAACTGCCTCTGCGATTTCATTTACCGGATAGGCGTCTACTTCCCAGCCAAATTTCAGCTGCGCTTCTACCTTATCTCCTTCAGTAACCGCTACGTTCCTCATATTGTCAGCAACTCTCATAACACGAACATGGCTGCTTTCAATAACACCCAATGCTACACGCATCCAGGAAGCGATCCTTTCGATGACTTTTTCATCTTTCCAGTATCCGGCAATAATCTTACGCTCAATGCCCATACGGGTTACCATATGTCCATATTCTCTGTCGCCATGCGCTGCCTGGTTCTCATTCATAAAATCCATATCAATCGTATCATATGGAATTTCCTGATTGTATTGTGTATGCAGGTGGCATAACGGTTTTCTCAGCTCTTTCAATCCAAGAATCCATGATTTTGCCGGAGAGAATGTATGCATCCATGTAATAACGCCCGCGCATTCGTCATCCATGTTTGCTTCGTTAAATGTCTTTCTGATCAGCTCATTTGTAATAAGCGTTGGCTTCCATACGATTTCAAACGGCAGGATGCCGGATTTGTTCATATAATCTACCATTTCTTTGGAATGAGCTGCTACGTGGCTTAAGCACTCGTCTCCGTATAAGTCCTGCGAGCCTGTGCAAAACCAGATCTTGTAATTTTTTGTCTGCATGTCAACTTCCTCCTGTTAATATTTATAATTTTTAACGGTTGGGATTTCCATATGTCGGATGGAACCCCTTGATTTCCCCTACTACTAATTTACCACCAAACAGGTGGACTTGACAAGCTGTTTTTTTCAATTTATACAAAAATATTTTAAATTTATCTAAAATTATGTGTACATACACTATAAAGCGGCATTTGGATGAACGACTTCATACACTGATTCGTTAAATCTTCACTGTTTTGGCAAGTGTCTCATTTCATTCCGCCTGCTTCTTCGGCTTACGCCCGCACGAACGTGTCTCCGGACAATATCCAAGAGATTCGCATTTTGGCATCAAATAGCGCTCCACTAAATAAGCCCACTCATCCGAATATTTTACCAGCGCTTCGCTGATATCTTCAAACAGCCTGCGATATTCATGATAAGCGCGGCTGCACATCCGCTGGCGGCTCATATCCACAAGACTTCTCAGATTTCTCTTATCCACAATTCTCGTCGTCATTCCAAGCGGAAGAAGCATTGCAGCATCCTCCCTCGCAATCCCGCAATCCTGTTCAAGATATGCACATGTTTTGCTGATTTCCTGCATCATCTCTTCATAGCGGACACGCGCCTTTTCATTTTGTGCAACTGCAGGCGGTATAACATATGAAAAATGTTGATAATCCACATATCGTGTACTGGCCTGCAGGCGCGTCGGCGAACCGCCGATATGCGTATACCACTCACGGATCACACGTGCAGAGTATCCATCCAGCGCCATTTCCAGATTAACATATTCCATCACTCTGCCATGACCGGATGAAATACAGTCCAGCCCCCGCTTATAATTTTTTTCCTGGTTTGAAATATCCGAGCCCCAGCAGATACCGGCCCGGCTCCCCATGAGCGTAATCGGGCATTTGGTTGTTTCTTCCAGTATAAAAACCTGTCCCATAAACATCTAAACCTCCTCTATACTTTCTTTTCATCCGGACGATCATCCTGCTTGCCGGCATCACCGATTTCTTTGTTTCCTACTGCCGTATCTGTCCATCTCCGCAAACCACATATTTATAAGTACACAATTCCGCCAGCCCCATCGGCCCTCTCGCATGTAGTTTCTGCGTGGAAATCCCCATCTCGCATCCTAATCCAAATTGCCCGCCATCCGTAAACCGTGTCGATACATTTACATAAACTGCCGCACTATCTACAGCTGCCGTAAACTGCTCTGCAGCTTTTTGATCTGTCGTTACAATTGCTTCGCTATGCCCGGTAGAGTGCAGATTGATATGTTCAATTGCTTCTTCCACACTATCCACAATTTTAACGCCAAGAATATAATCCAAAAACTCTGTATCAAAATCCGCTTCTCCTGCCGGAGTTCCTGCAATGATTTTTGCCGCCTCCGGATCCAGCCGCAGTTCCACCGGCTGATTTCCCTCTTTCTGACGTTTCTCACAAAGTGTATCCTGCAGCATTGGCAAAAACTGCGCTGCAACCTCCCTATGCACCAGACATACTTCCTGCGCGTTGCAGACGCTTGGCCGACTTGTTTTTGCATTTTCTACGATCTGTATCGCCATCAAAAGATCTGCCGCCCGGTCAACATATACGTGGCAAATGCCTGTCCCGGTCTGGATACACGGCACTGTTGCATGTTCCACACAAGAACGGATCAGCCCTTTGCCGCCGCGCGGAATCAAAAGATCAATAAATCCTTCGGCAGTCATCAGCTCATTCGCGCTTACACGCGTCGTATCTTCAATTAAATTCACTGCCGTACGTGGCATGAAAGCCTCTTCCAATCCAATCTGCATAGCTTCCACAATGGCATGGCACGTACGCCAGGCTTCTTTGCCGCCCCGCAGCACACAGACGTTTCCGCTTTTGAGCGCTAAGGCAGCCGCATCACTCGTTACATTCGGGCGGCTTTCATATATGATTGCGATGACCCCCATCGGAACTGCTGTTTTACGAATTGTCATTCCATTCGGCCTTACGATTTCAGACAGTACTTTCCCAACCGGGTCTTCCAGCTTTGCAACTTCCCGGATTCCGTCTGCCATATCCGCAACCCGTTTTTCATCCAGCATCAGACGATCCAGCATGACATCCGGAATCGTCCCTTTTGCAGCCTCCAAATCACGTTTATTTGCTTCTAAAATCCTTGCTGCGTGCTCCTGTTTCACAAGCGCATCCGCCATCTTATGAAGCGCCATATTTTTACGTTCGGCATCTGCCAGCATGAGCGCTGTTTTTGCCTCTTTTGCCTGTATTAAAATCTCCTGTGTCGTCATAAAGCAGTCTCCTTTCCAAGAAACCGCGTCCCCACCGTTTCTCCTTCTACAATATTATAAAGCTTGCGCGGCCTTGCCCCATTTGCAATTACCATATCAAAACCATGGCTCATGGCTATCTCTGCCGCATGCAGCTTTGTCACCATGCCCCCCGTTCCAAGCCCGCTGCCCTTTCCTTCTGCAAGTTCTTTGATCTCCGGTGTGATCTCCATCACCAGCGGAATCAGCTGCGCATTTTCACTCTTATGCGGATCTTTGGTATATAACCCATCGATATCGCTCAGCAATATAAGCAGGTCTGCATCCACACTACATGCTACCATAGCGGCCAGTGTGTCATTATCTCCTACTGAAATCTCATCCGTAGCAATCGTATCATTTTCATTGACAATCGGAATCACACCAAGCTCAATCAGACGCATAATCGTATTTTCAAAATTTTCCTTTCGGTCTTCATGGGAAAAATCAGAACCGGTCAGCAATATTTGTCCGACGATATGATTGTATTCTCCAAACAGCTTATCATACGTGTACATCAGCTCACACTGACCTACCGAGGCCGCAGCCTGCTTTGTCGGCATATCTTCCGGCCTGCCCTTTAACGAAAGCCTTCCAATACCCATTCCGATCGCTCCGGATGATACGAGCACAATATCATGTCCCGCATTTTTCAGATCACTCAACGTCTTTACAAGAATCTCCACATGACGAATATCCAGACATCCAGTTGGATATGCCAATGTAGAAGTCCCTACTTTCACTACAATACGCATATATGTTATAAACTCCTCCTTCTAAAAAACAAGCTCCTGCTGTCCCAGCACTTCAATCTGCGATACCAGCATCGTCTCCGTCTCAGCTCCGCGCATATGTTCAGCCTTTAAATACTGCATTCCGCTGCGCAGGCCGGCAGCGATCAGATTTAAAATATAAATATTATCAAACCGGTTGTAAATCGATTCTCCGCCCAGACCCGATAAACAAATCAGCTGTGTATTCGTTTTCTTGGCCATATCCATCAACGGCTTTAATAAATGAGACGCATTTGTCTGCGCAAACGGATTGTCCATCAGCAGCACTTTCCCTTCATTACGGTCTGCAAACAAATCGGATTCATCCCGCCTCATATAATACAACAGACTGGATAATATAATAAATGCTGACAAAAATCCTTCCCCGCCGGAATTGCGGGCAACCTGTGACCATGAAATCTCATATTGACGCTGTTCTTCAATTTTATGCAGATGAATCTGTACCGACTCAATGCCAACGACAACATCATAAAGATTTTTTGTAGTCATGCGCGTGCCAAGATACTCCTGTGCATTTTCGTTACGCTCTAATAATTCGATTCCTTTTTGCGTCGTCTCATCCATAAAATCCTGTATTTTGATCTGGTACAGACTCGCATTTTCCTCCCAGCCAGGCAGCGATATATTCAGCATTTTTACATTTTTATCACGAATCCGTATCGTAGCATTCTGATCAATCTGTGCGATATTTTGATGAACTTCATGCACATATTCGCCTAACAGCTCTACAATCCGATTCTTCTCCTCTTCCACTACTGAAATGTCCACCTGTATTTTCTCCATCAGGCTTTCATAAGACTGCAAAGTTGTATGCAGCTGGCGCAGCACTTGTCCCGCGTGGTCTGTTAAAGACAACATCGCTTCGATTGGTTTGCGATAAAAATCTTCCGCAAACGCTTCCCTGCGCACCATCTGATTCAGCAGCCCCGTCAGCTGGTCTTTCTGCTGCTGCCTGCGCTCCTGACAGTTGTTATAATCCCGCAGCAGCGTTCCTTTTTTGCGGCGCAGCTCCTCTCTGGACAAGCGTTCCACAGCTTCCTGCAGCATTGCGATCATCTGCAGTTCACACTGATAGTCATAAGCTTCCTGAATCTTTTCTGTCATCCGGCTTGTCCTTTGTCCCGCTTCCATCGTTTCCTGCGTATCCTCCGGCCGCACAGGAAGGATCTGCGCATCCTCCTGATTTCTCACGGATTCCCACATCATTTGTTCTTCTTTTGTTGCAGCAGTGTCCGATTCCAGACGATGCGCGATCAGTTCCCAAAGCTTTTGTTCATCCTTTGGCAAAAATTCCATATACTCTGCAAGTGCAGTTAAATGTTCCTCATACCAGTCCATCCGTTTCTGCTGCGCCTGCTGCTCCTGCTCTAATTCTTTGCGAGTATAGTCCTTCTTTTCGATTTCCGTTTCAAAATTTACCGGCTGTATTTCCTCCTTTGCAAGTGGCTGTGACTGCCTGCATTTTTCGAACATCGCTTTTTTCTGCTGTTCCAAACGCTGACTTGCCAGAGCTGCATTTTTATCCGCCTCGTTCCACTGTGCTTTTTTTAATTCGTACTGCTGCTCACGGACTGTCAGCAGTTGTTCCTGATACTCCTCCGCTTTCACATCGTATACGGTCTGCATCCATTCTTTGTCCGATAATTTATATTTTTTCTGTTTTCTTGCAAGCTCACGCTCTATTTTTCGTGCTTTTTCCCGCGCAGTCAGCAGCAAACGTTCGATTTCCTGCTGGCGCAGCGATATTTGGCTCGTAATGGCAAGATATCTGTTTTCCAGATCTTCCACTTCGCCTTCTACCTGTTCTTCTTTCTCATACTGCTGATAAACGGCTGCTTTTTCCGATAATTCCTCTGCCATACGTTTTCTGTGTTCCAGATCTATTTCCTGCTTCCTGGCACGTTCCCGCAGTTTTGCCGCCGTATTTTCTGCAAGCTGCTCTTTTTCTTTTGTTATGGTCAGATTATGCTGCAAAGATTCCAGCTGCTGCTTATCCTGTAAATAGGACTGATATGCCTGATACAACTGTCTCAGTTCATCCAGTCTGCGTTCTTTCGCGCTTTGCTGCCTTACATTTTCCTGAATCTGCTGCTGTAATTTCTGCAGCTTTGCTGCCAGTTTCTGCGCTTCTTCCCTTCGTTTTCCAATTTTCCCGGTCAGATCTTCCAGTTCATCTAAAACGATTCTCTGCTTTTGAACCGCCTGTTCTTTCAATTCTTTCGTTACCTTCTGGCTGCGCAGCTTTTCTTTTTTTTCAAAATACTCCTCATATTCTTCACGTCGAATGCGAATCTGCTCTTTTTTCTTTGCAATCTGCCGCTCTTTTTCAGCTATCATCTGTTTTAACTTCTCTTCATTTAAGAGATGCTCATTAAACAGCATATAAAAGCTCACATTCTCCTTCTGCATATACACAACCGGATTCGGTTCCCCATCTTCTGCATATTCCATCTCTTCCCTTATCATCAAAGGAATTGGAAATGACGTATACGGCAGCTCTTTTTCTTGTTTCTTTTCATTCGCGCTTTTTAATTTCTCCATATCGCGTCCGGAAAGCAGCAGCGCATACGGCAGAAACGGATATCTTCGGACAAGCATTTGATTTTGTGACTGCGTATATTGATTCTTTTTCAGCCATTCCATTCCATATACATATGAAATACCCAGTTGTTCCAACAGTTTTTCAAACGTTTCCGGCAATTCAAGTATCCGCCCCTGCGTGAGCCGCTGATGTTCTTTCTCAAGAAGATCTTCATCCTTTTCCAGACTTCTCTTTGCGCACTCTATTTCTGAAAGTTTCCGCTGTGCCGCACGAAGAATCTTTTCCATATCATATAAAACAGTTTCATCCAATCCAAAATACCGAAGCATTTTTCGACGTTCGGACAGTTCTTGTTCATATTGACCGCATACTTCTTTCGCATGTTCCAGCTCTTGTTCTTTCAGCATTTTCTGATGCCTGTCATCTTCCAGATTTCGCTCATTTTCTTTCTGCATCCAGCTTCCTTCTTCAGCGGTCTTTTGCATGTTTTGATACGATTTTTTCAGTTCATCCAGTTCTTTTTCATATTCCTGCAGCCGGATATCCAGGGCCGCCGGTTCATATTCTCCTAAAATATTACGGATAAATCCCGGTTCATAACGCTTGTTATACGCCTCTTCTTTTGCATCATACTCCTGAATCCTGGCCTGCATGCTGCCGATACGGGCGCTAAGTTCCAGCGCATTGGCACGACAGGATTCGGTTTTCTCTTCTTCCTGTATAATTTTATCCCGTATCTGAACAAGCTTTTCTTCGTATTGTATGACTTGTTTCAGCTGCATACTGCTTCGCGTTTCATAGTGTATTCTTAAAGTATACCCAAGCTGTCTGCGCTCCTGTCCAAAATCCTGTTCCTGCTGATTCAGCACTGCAAGCTGCTGCTCATACTGCGTACATTCCGCACTTTGCTCTTGCAGCTCTTCCTGCTGTCTTGCACATTCCAAAAGCTGCAGCGTGTGTTTTGTCTGTTCATATTCCTGCTCTTTTTCGTCGCGCTCCAGCTGGATCATCTCCCGCTCCGCCCTGCAAAACCGTTCTGCATCCATCGCTTCGTAGATCGCTTTTGATGCCTGCTGATACTTTAAATGGTCTATATCCGCTAAAATTTGCTGTTTTTTTACCGCAATTGCAGCCTCTTGTGAATGTGCCGTATTTTTTGCAGCTTCAAGCTGCCACAAAAAAATACCAATCTGCTCCTGCTGCAGCTTTAACTTTTTTTCCTCTGCTTCATATCGTCTGGCTGTGTCCATAATTGCCTGCGATTCCTGTGAAAACAATCGGATAATATCTCTGCGCTCAATTTTGGACTTATTATCTTTGTACTGACCGACATATTTTTCCAAAATATTCTGAAACTCTTTCATCCGGTCTTTCCCTTTATTCAGCTTGCTTGCGACCGCATCCAGCAGCCATTTTTCCACCAGACCCTTTTCATCTTTGCAGTCCGCAAACAAATCCGACAAACCCGACTCTTTCAGATTCACTTTTTTCATAATCGTTTCCCATTCTTTATAGTAAATCTGATACTCTGTCAGTTTATCAAAATACTGTCTGGACTGAGCGCTGTTACTCATATCATAGCTGAAAAATTTTACGGCGGAATCCTTTTTATAACTGTCAAATAGCTGCCTGCACGACGCAAAATTTTTCAGCGTTATTTCTTTTTTCCGCTTTTCTATCACCGGCAGATGATGAATGTCATAAGGACATGAAGTCTGATACTCGCTGATAAACTGTATGATCTCTAACGTCTCGTCTGCATCCGCTGTGTCTGCGCTGATCTCCTGCCTTCTGCGTACCATCATTCCGGTCATTACATATCCGGCGCCATGATCTAACACCCACTCAACCAGAATAAAGGTTGGCTTGGCTGTCGTAAAATAGCTTTCAAACGGACGATCCTTTGCGTCCCTGTAACGTTTATGGACAAATGGCGCCATCATCATCTGCACAAGCACAGATTTTCCTCCTCCATTTCGCAGAGACAGCAGCGTACTCTCCCCATTCATATGAAAGGTCTCGTCACTGATTCGGATAGCGTTGTTATTATAATTTAAATTAATCAATCGGATGGCGTTGATTTTGCTCATTCTTTAATCCTCCATTCCCAGCGCCCGCCTGACACGCAGATAATGATTCTGGTTCAGCAGATTCCAGTCCATAAAGCTGTCCAGCTTTTTTGTCGTCTGAATCATCTCGTCTTCTTCCACATATTCAATAAGTCCCTGCTTTTCCAAAAACTTCAGGATATGATGCAAAAATCCTTCCTTTGTCGTCCTGGCCTTGGAACCTTTTTCATCTGACCGCAGCGCTTCATACGCTTCATACATATCTGCAAACGCCAATCCCTGCTCTTCCTCTGTCTGTTCACTGCTGTTTTCTGCTCCCGCTTTCAGATAGGCGCTGATACTGTTTTGCACTTCTCCGACACGCAGAAAATCTCTCGTCTTACTGCTTCTTCCCTGTCCGTCATAAAACTCCACAAGCAGCGTCAGAATCACAAATTGGGATAAAAAATAGTCTCTGTCTGTTCCGCCCGATTTACATAGAGACGCCTTTAGCTGTGCTTTGGAAAAGCCAAGAAAATAATTTTCTTCCCGTGGAATCAAATAGATGACGTCTCCGTAACGCTCAATACTGCAGGATGCAATCTCTCCTTGTGATTTCACAAGATTCTGTATCTGCTCATTTTCGGCATATGCCTGATACAATCTGCTCTCCTTCTCCTCATGAATCTCATGATGTTCCAGCAAAAAATAAAATATTTCCTGGCTTGTGCGGATTTCCTCCATTTCATATGCCATAATGCTTCCAAATCCTTTCTGACATTTTATATTTTTCAGGCTGCGGAATTGTATGTAAATACGATGACAAACTTACCATTCCTAAACGATTTCGTGTGATTCATATTCCGCCCTGAACAATAAATCCGAACATCGGATGGTCTTTAGATTACCCTGCTCATCCATGACATCTTCAAACACAACAACCGCTCTGCCCTCTATCCGATAAATGCAAATTTTACTTATGCATCTGCTTCCTGCCGCTTCCTGCTCTTCCAGCAGATGCAGCAGCATTTCATTCAGCTGAAATCCTCCAAAAGCCTCTTGTATAAATTCACTACGTTCCTTTTTCAGTGCAGGAATGTCTATTTCCCGGCTTTTGATAAGCTCTACCATCACTTCTTTAAATATCTCAACATTTGGAATAAGCTGCCTTAGGATTTCCGGATCCTGCAACAGCTCATCCCTGCATTCTGCCAGCGTAAATGTATCAGACACAAGCAGCCGTCCCAGCAGATACCTTATAC
This sequence comes from uncultured Eubacterium sp., assembly GCA_910584595.1. Classification (GTDB taxonomy): domain Bacteria; phylum Bacillota; class Clostridia; order Lachnospirales; family Lachnospiraceae; genus Eubacterium_J. The sequence continues at coordinate 6,246 of CAJUBQ010000006.1, read as the reverse complement.
AGCCCTTATATTTTTCCAGCTTCCTGATACGCAGCATCTCCTGGTCTTTTTGCCATTGAGCTTCGTCAAAGTCAATCTGCTCCTCACTGTCCTCTTCCGCCTTTTTGCGCATCATCCGCTGTGGCTCCAGCGCTTTGTTCAGATTGTAGATCTGATCCGGCCCCTGCACAAACAGCGGTCGAAAAAAGATATCCATCCTGGCAAGCCCCTTCGGATGTTCCAAAATCCGATCAAACAATTCACTGCGTAAAGAAAACCTCTGAATCAGCGACATTTGCGACAGCTCTTCCAGTTCCTTTGTATACAGCGCCTTTAAATCCAGATGATGATTCAAAATTTTCTGATGTTCATCAATCGCACGATTCAAATAACCTTCAATCACCCGCAAATTACCCAGATTTTCTTCTTCCTTTGCATTCAGCTTATGAATATTAATATGCTCTTCTTCCAATTGAGACGCCCGCGCTTTTACCATATCCCGGTATTCTAAAAACTGCTTCCTCGTATCCCGAATCGTATCCATATTTTCTTCCAGAATATGCTGGTAATCTGTAACCGAATAATTCAATGCATTCCTTCGGATTCTGCCCATCGCTTCCTGAATCTTTAACAGCTGTATCCGCAGCAGGTTAAATACGTTTTTCACCTCATCAACAGCCTTATCGTAGCTCTGCTTTTCCAAATGCATTTTAAATATCATCTCATGAATCGTCAGCTTCATATTGTTCTCAATCTCAAGCGTACCGAGCAGCAGATTGTAGCCGTCGTCCGTCAGATAATAAGAAGTGCGTTTCACTTCCGTTTCCAGATACACAATCCGGTTCGCCACATAACTGATATTCATTTTCTGATATTCCCGCTTTTCAAAATCATAACCTTCAAAATACATTGGCCGTCCGTCGTTGGACAATATAACATTTACAATAAAATCTCCCAGCTTACGACATTCCTCATAAGACATCGGTTTTTCAAAAGCTGTTGTATTCAGTGTATCAATATACGCTCCGATATCATCCATCACACAGTTTTCTTCTTTTAGCGACTGTTCCATCAGATACAGCATCACAGCAAAAATCATATTCATCTGCTCGTCCACACTGTTAAATCCATACTGACGCCACGTTGTCTTCTGCATACTGTTTTCAAACAGCAGCGCATAAAGGCCGACGTTTTTCATCCGTTTGGGGAATTGTTTTAAAAAATCATACTGCATCGTACTGCCTTTCTTCAAATGCTTCTTTCATACAAAATCAATGACTTTTTCATGTTCTGCGGAACATTTCCTTCATGCAAAATCAGTGACTTTTTTCATGTTCTGTGGAATATTTCTTTCATGCAAAATCAGTAATATTTATAATTTCCTGCGGAATATAGTATCCCCTCTCTAATATTTCTCGCATGTAATGAACTGTCTGATCCGAAAAAAAACGAAAAAAATCCCCTGCTATGTTTCGATTCTGCTTTTCCTTTGTTTTTGGAAGTTCCCTTACTGCGTGTGCTTTCACCAGCATCTTTTCGTATGCTTCCGTAAACGGCTGTATACTGATTTCCTGCCGTTTCGACAATTGTGCCAGACGTTCATAAATACCGATTCCTTCATAATCCAGATCTCCAAAATAAAAAATTCTGTTTTCCTTCGCCTGCATATAAGGTTCCACACAAAAAGAAAAATCCTGAAACGAACGCAGGATCCCTTTCCCGGCGCCATAAATTAACGTTCCAAACAGAGTCCCGAAAATCTCTTTCTCGCAACCCTCGCTCTGATGAAGCAAATGCCGGCGCATACTATAAAATGTGTCTTTATTTTCCAATATCAGAAGATTTTGCGGCGTCTGCCGATGTCTGCTGTAATAAGCGAGAGGTTCCGATGTTTCATAATAAGAAAGCTGGGAAAGCGCAACTCCGCAGCGTTTTAAGATCTTCTTTCCCTGTTCCTGCTGCAAAAATTTTTCACGTCCCCAGATTTGAAAACTGCGCTCATTTTTTGAAACAATTTCCGGCTTAGCGCCATGCAAATTAAAAAAATAATTGTTCAGCCGCATCACCCATTCCCGATCATCCGCATACTGCTGTAAATGACGCAAATAATAATCCACGGAAATCTGCGTCGTCATTTTATATTTCAGCTCTTCCTCATACTCATAATCATTTGTAATCTTATCTGCATCTGTCAGCCAATACTCATAATACAGCGCCGGCTTTTTGCCATTTGTCCCCGAAGCTTTTACCGGTTTGAAACTGCCGTTTTCTATCTGCTTATAAACATACATGCAAAGCTGCTCGTATGACTCTGCATGAAGTTTTTGTTCTATTTCGTTTAGCGCAATTCGCTTCATTTGCTGTTCATTCCCATTCGTTCTGATTATTGTTCGTACAGTAAATGCACAGATTCACCTGAACTGTTACGATTTTATCAGTAAACATCTATAATTATTTTACGTCTCTTCTGATATTTACCTGATAGCTTTGCACCCTGAATTATAGTATACTCTAAGAACTCCTGTTTTTCAAACATTTTCTCAGATTCAATTTGACTTTTCTTTCTATCCCACTATATAATGAAGTATGGCAAAATCGTCAAATTGTCCTGCTGCATCACAATACGTAAAAAGCCGCTTTGTGATGATAACCTCTCATTTAATTTCGGTGTACCTGAAAGGAGCTATACCAATATGGGAATGTTTTTAAACAGTCATGCACCACATGACACATACAAAGAAATACTGTCAGATCCCTACTTTGTAGATAAATCCAGCCTGATTGGTGAATTGATCCCTATGCTTGGCAGGCGAAACCGATATATCTGCATCACCAGGCCGCGCCGCTTTGGAAAAACAGTAATGGCAGCTATGATCGCCGCATTTTTCGGTAAGACAGATGCTCAAGATTCTTTATTCGACAATTTAATCATTGCAGATACAGCAGCATATACCACTCATCTTCATAAACATTCTGTAATTTATATAGATTTAAGCCGTACACCTGAAAACTGCTGTTCTTATACAGACTATATTACACGGATTGCCAACGGATTAAAAGAAGATTTGCAGAATGAATTTCCGGAACTTGCATCAGATAACACCAGATCACTGTGGGATATTCTGCAGAACATCTATGAAAAAATGAAAACTCGCTTTCTGTTTATATTGGATGAATGGGACGCAGTTTTTCATATGTCTTTTATCACACAAACAGAACAATCCGAATATTTGTTGTTTCTCAAAAATCTGCTGAAAGACCAGATCTATGCAGAACTTGTGTACATGACAGGCATTTTGCCTATCGCAAAGTATTCAAGCGGTTCTGAATTAAACATGTTTGTAGAATATGATATGGCTTTATCCCAAAAATTTTGTGAGCATTTTGGATTTCTCAATACGGAAGTAGACAGACTTTATGAAATCTATCAAAATACTGTAAAAACCCCACAGTTCACCCGGGAAGATCTGAGCAGATGGTACGATGGATACCGTACCGCCACCGGCAAAAAACTGTATAATCCACGTTCTGTCGTGCTGGCGTTAACCGATCAGCAGCTCCGCAATTATTGGACTAGTTCCGGCCCATATGATGAAATCTTTCACTACATCAAAAATAATCTTGACTCTATCAGAGACGACCTGATACTTTTGACATCAGGCGAACATATTCGGACAAGTATCGGCCAATTTGCAGCCTCAGGTATGGAATTGGCAACAAAAGAACAAATTTATTCTGCAATGGTCATATATGGCCTGTTAACATATTATCATGGAGAAGTATTTATTCCAAATAAAGAATTGATGGATAAATACAACGAATTGCTATTAACAAAAGATTCTCTTGGCTATGTATACAGACTGGCTAAAAAATCCGAAAAAATGCTCCAGGCAACATTGACTTTTGATACAAAAACGATGGAAGAAATTTTGCAGTTCGCACACGATACAGAATCACCCATTTTATCTTATAATAACGAAACCGAACTGTCAGCTGTTGTAAATCTGTGCTATTTATCTGCACGTGACAGCTACCACATAGAACGCGAAGATAAGGCAGGCAAAGGTTTTGTAGATTTTATATTTTATCCGCGTCGAGAATATTCAGATTGCATTCTTCTGGAGCTGAAAGCAGACAGTACCCCAGAAGAGGCGCTTCGGCAAATCAAAGAAAAAAATTATGCCCTCCGCTTGAAAGGCAAATTGGGTGAAATACACACATATACCGGCAAAATTTTAGCCGTCGGCATTGCTTATAATAAAAAAACGAAGAAACATTCATGTAAAATTGAAATCATTCCATAACAACTTTATTTCCATTTAAAAAGGCACATGCACAACGCATCTGCCTTTTTATCATCTTTAAATACCTGCATCCACAATCGCATCCGCCAGCGCTTCCAGATCTGCCATATTTTCCTCTTTCAAGGTAGACTTAATCGTTACAAGCGGCTCCACAACAGATATATTTTTCATTGTTTCCAATATTGCCTTCATCGTTCTTCCAGCCGTTGGTCCCCAGGAACCATTTTCTAAAATACCAACCGTTCGTTTCTGATAAGCCTTGCTCTGCAGATGATGTAAGAAATCCTGCATACATGGGAATACACCACCGTCATAGCTTGCGGCTGCCAAAATCATACGATCATAGCGAAATGCATCTTCAATCACTTCCGCCATATCTTCTCTTGCAAGATCACTGACTACTACTTTTTCCACACCTTTTTCACGCAGCATTTCCCCAAGCTTCTGCGCTGCTTTCGCCGTATTTCCATGAATAGAAGCATATGCAATCAGTACACCCGTATTTTCAGGCTTATAACTGCTCCATGTATCATACAGTCCAATATAATAGCCAAGATCCTCTTTTAAAATCGGCCCATGCAAAGGACAAATCATCGAAATATCAAGTTTAGACGCTTTTTTCAAAAGCGCCTGCACAGACGCGCCGTATCTGCCTACAATATTAAAATAATATCTTCTTGCTTCACATGCCCAGCCTTCATCATCTTCCGCATCCATAGCGCCAAATTTTCCAAAGCCATCAGCAGAAAACAAAATCTTTTCGCTGCTTTCATAAGTAACCATAACTTCCGGCCAATGAACCATCGGCGCCATATAAAAATTCAATGTATGAGAACCAAGCGATAACGTATCACCTTCTCTGACTTCTATCGAACGGTCATCTAATGAAACGTCAAAAAATTGCGGCAGCATATTGAATGTTTTCGCATTTCCCACAATGACTACATCCGGATACAGCTCAAGCAATCTGCCAATACTCCCTGCATGATCCGGTTCCAAATGAGAAATCACAAAAAAGTCCAACTTTCTGCCATCCAGCGCAGCTTGCAAATTACGCTCCCACTCTTCCATGCCTCTGGCATCTACCGTATCCATCAACGCTGTTTTTTCATCTAAAATCAAATAAGAATTATAAGTCACGCCATCCGGAACGACATACTGACTCTCAAACAAATCAATATCCCTGTCGTCTACCCCGATGTATTTGATTGCATCTGAAATTGTTACCTGCATAAATCTTCTCCTTTCGAGTGTTTTGTATCTAATTTTTCATAACAGGCTTGTTTTACATAAATAATTGTATGTATCGCAGGACAATATACCTGCATGGCTTATAGTATACTCTATAAACGTTTGTTTTTCAAACATTTTCTTAAATAAATTCCATAGATTTCAATATAATGTTGCGTTTTTGAATACCCGGACGCTGGGAGAGGGGGATGCCCGGTCTTTCTGTGGCCGTTCCAGAATGTAAGAAGCCCTAAACATTCTGCGTTTCATCTATGGCAACCGGACGGTCGCAGCGCCTAGTTCGCCCTGGCTAAACGCCAGCAGCTAAAGGCGCTGCTTGGCTTCGCCCCTGGATTACAAGCAGAATATTAAGGGCTTCTAACATTCTTCCAAAGCCACAGAAAGACCGGGCATCCCCCTCTCCCAGCTGGTTTTCTAAAGCGTTGCATGTTTATTGATTTTTATACACAATATTTAGCTAAGATTGGTATTGTAAGCCATTCACTGCTTTCAATTTTAAGACCATGAAATAATGTTAATGACTTAAAACTATTCACAAGATATCGGTTTACAGAAAGATAAATAAAGTTATAAACTATTTCATTACAATCTCTTCATAAACTTTCTATAAAGGAATCTTTATTTTTGCGTAAAGCTTTCGAAAACCAGCCGGGAGAGGGGAGCTGTCCGGTCTGCTTGTGACGTTGGAAGAATGTTAGAAGCTCTTAGCATT
>CAJUBQ010000005.1 GCA_910584595.1 uncultured Eubacterium sp. | reverse complement strand
TTTTAGTGCCTGTCAAGCTGTTTTGGTACAGTTTTAGACTTTACAAAGCACTAGCGCTCCATTCGAAGCTTTGCACTCACATTATTTATCCCCAATCAGATAATTATACAACCCTTCGTATTTAAACTTAGAAGCGTTCCATGAAAAATCTTTTGCCATACCACGATCAATCATATGGTTCCAGTCTTTTTTCATATCATAAAATACTTTCTTTGAATAATTAATGACTTTTAACATTTCTTCTCCATTATAGTTAGAGAAGGAGAAACCATCACCTTTATCTTCGTACTCATTAAACGGTTCTACCGTATCTTTTAAACCGCCTGTCTCACGTACAATCGGAGCTGTACCATAGCGGAAAGAAATCAGCTGTGTCAGTCCGCATGGCTCAAACTGTGACGGCATTAAGAATGCGTCTGCAGCGGCATACAGTTTATGTGCCAAATCATCGGAATAACAGATATTTGCAGATACGCGGTCGCCATATTTCCAGGCATAATGACGGAACATGTTTTCATATCCCGGATCTCCGGTTCCGATCACGACAAACTGTGTATAGTCGTCTACAATACGATCAATCACATAGTTAATTAAATCCAGTCCCTTCTGATCCGTCAGTCGGGAAATCAGACCGATCATAAATTTCTTCTTATCTACTGCCAGACCCAATTCTTCCTGAAGCTTGATCTTATTATTGAATTTTTTCTTACGCCAGTTGCTTGCATCATAATTGCAGTAAATCTTCGGATCGGTAGCAGGATTATATACATCATAGTCAATACCATTGACAATTCCCTGCATATCCAAATGTCTTGCGGATAACAGGCCGTCGAGTCCTTCTCCATAATAAGAAGTCTGAATTTCCTGCGCATATGTATCACTAACCGTTGTAATGTAATCTGCATAAACAAGGCCGCCTTTTAACATACTGGCATCCCGGTTAAACTCCAGCTTATCCGGCACAAACAGATTATTTGTCAGTCCGCTCAGGCCCTGGAATACTTTTTTATCCCAAATACCCTGGAATTTCAGATTGTGAATCGTCATAATAGACTTCATGCCCCAATAGAACATATCACCCTGAAACTCATTTTTTAAATATACTGGAATCAGGCCCGTCTGCCAGTCATGACAATGCACCAGATCCGGCTGAAAATCAATGGCCTTTAACATGGATAATACTGCTTTGTCAAAGAAAATAAATTTCTCAATGTCATAACGGATATCGCCATAAGGCACAGCACAGTTAAAATACTCCTGATTATCGATGAAATAAAAAGTAACGCCGTCCAGTTCATATTTAAGAATTCCTACATATTTTTCAGGAAGCATCGGCCCGGTTCCCATATAGAAATGTGTCACATATTCAAACTGATTTCTAAAATGCTCCGGGATACATGTATAATTAGGAATAACAACACGCACATCCCAGTATTCTTTGTCAAACTCCTTCGGTAACGCCCCGCATACATCAGCAAGCCCGCCGGTCTTAATAAACGGTACACATTCGGATGCTGCAAAAAGTATTTTTTTCATAAATAGCTCCTCCATATTGATTTTTCATTTATAGTAAAATATTATTCATCCCAGTTATGATATACGGTCTGCACATCATCGTCCTCTTCCAGCATATCCAGAATCTTCTGGATATTTGCAAGGTCTGACTCCTGTTCCAAAGTCACATACGTCTGAGGAATCATCGTTACTTCTGCCTGTGTCATTACAATGCCCTGATCTTTTAATGCGTCGCGTACTGCTGGAAATTCTGCCGGATCTGTCGTAATTTCAAAGCTGTCTTCTTCTTCCGCAAAATCTTCAGCGCCTGCATCCAATGCCAGCATCATCAGATCATCCGCATCCATCTCGCATTCTTCTTTATCGATCAAAATCTGTCCTTTTTTGTCAAACATGTAGGATACGCATCCTTGTGTACCGATGCTGCCGTATCCTTTCGTAAAACAATTGCGTACATTTGCTGCCGTACGGTTTTTATTATCGGTCAGCGCATCAACAATAATAGCAGTTCCTCCCGGGCCGTAACCTTCATAGGTAACCACTTCATAATTTACATTATTGGAATCCCCGGCTGCTTTTTTGATGCCCCGGTCAATGGTATCGTTTGGCATATTGTTTGCTTTTGCCTTTGCGATCACATCACGCAGCTTGGAATTGTTCGCCGGATCCGGGCCGCCTTCTTTGACCGCAATTGCAATTTCACGGCCAATCATCGTAAATGTTTTTCCTTTTGCAGCATCATTTTTTTCTTTTTTATGTTTGATATTTGCAAATTTGGAATGTCCTGACATATATAAATCCTCTTTTCTGTTTAAGTACTCATTTCCATATGCTTATATTTTATCATTTCATCCGGCAGATGACAAGAATTATCTGGTTTTATTCTTTTTTAATCTGCACCGTTTGGATCATTTTGTTTTCCACTTTCGTCACATGAAAATGATATCCGTCTGCATGTACGGAAAATGTTTCTCCATCGGATGGAATCCGATCTATCATCGCGATTAAATATCCGTTGAGCGTGTCATAATCTTCTTCCGGCTCCATTTTTAATACATCCACAACATCATCAAATGCAGCCATCCCATGCATGAGAAAACTGCCGTCCGGCTGCTGTTCGATCAGCTTCTTTTCTTTATCATGCTCATCAAAAATGTTGCCGACAATTTCTTCCAGAATATCTTCTAATGCAACAAGGCCGGAGGTCTGCCCATACTCGTCAACGACAATGACCATATGGGCTTTTTTCGCCTGCATCTTCTGAAACAGATCACTGATTTTGCGTGTTTCAGGAATAAACTCACTTTGAGAAAACATGCCCTTGATATCTTTGATCTGCCAGCTTAAATATTCTTCTTTTCTGCTGAATGCCATGACTTCCTTGATATGTAGGATTCCAATAATATTATCAATATCATCCAAAAATACCGGAAATCTGGAATATGGCTCACACAATACCCGGTCAAGCGCCTGCTGCAGGTTCATCGTTCCATCCAGTGCGCAGATATTTGACCGATGCGTCATAATGTCTTTTGCCTCTTTGTCGGTAAACTCAAAAATATTTTGGATCATTTCCACTTCATTCGCCTGTAATACACCGGTTTCCTGTCCTTCATTGACCATGGAAATGATTTCCTGTTCTGTAATTTTGTCAGCGTTTTTCCGGTTCAGCTTTTTCAAAAAATCACTGAACCAATTATTTTTTTCAGCGTAACTTAACTTGGGACTCGCGCCATCGTCCATAAAACTCTCTCTCCTTTTTGTAAATCCTGTAATTCGGTCTCAGGAACTGTAAATAAATAATCTAACAGACTTACTTGTCTTTTTCTCCGGGAGCGCCAGGCAAAAATCAGTTACATAGCCCGCTATGCGCCTGATTTTTGCCTGGCGCTCTCGAAGAAAAATCCGGCGTAGCTTTATCAGATTATTTATTTACAGTTCCTTAGGTATCAATAATAAAATATCATTTCTCGCAGATTACGTCAAGCTATGTAGCGGTTAATTGAAGACTGACACATAGCGCCTTGTCGATTTTTTTCATAATCTCTCCATCCAGATGACAAACTTTATCTTTTAATCTTCTTTTATCGATCGTACGCAGCTGCTCCAGCAAAATCACCGAATCTTTTACAAGTGCATAACGGCTGCTGGATAATTCCACATGCGTCGGCAGCTTTGCTTTGTTCATCTGTGAGGTAATGGCTGCACAGATGACCGTCGGGCTGTGCAGATTGCCCACATCGTTTTGAATAATCAGCACCGGACGCACGCCGCCCTGTTCAGAGCCTACGACCGGTCTTAAGTCAGCATAATAAATATCTCCACGTCTTATTAACATCTCTTTCACTCCACAAAATAGGTTATACGGTGAGTATTACCAGTTTTATCGAGTGTATTCATGTTATCAAATTTATTCAATTTAGATTTTTATCCGGCTCAGGCAACGCAATGCCATTTTTATAATAAACTCTTGGAATTCTTTTGGAAAGGCAGCATGTAAACTCATAATGAAATCTTCCGGATAGTTTTGCAAGTGTTTCCAATGTAATCACTTCTTCACCATCTTTGCCGGCCAATACCACTTTATCTCCTGTTTTCACTTGCGGGATATCGGTAACGTCTACCATAAACTGGTCCATGCAGACCCGCCCGACGATCGGCGCTTTTTTCCCATGAATGAGCACATATCCCTGATTCGAAAGGCTTCTTGGATACCCATCTCCATATCCTGCGGGAATCGTTGCAATCGTCTGCGTTTTTTTTGTCGTATAAGCGCCGCCATAAGAAATACTCTTTCCGGCTTCGAGCTGTTTGACATATGCTACGTGGCTGAAAAGCTCCAATACCGGCTGCAGATCTATCCGCTCCTTTTGCACTTCCTCAGACGGCCACAGGCCGTACAAAATAATGCCCGCTCTTACAAGATCCATATGCGTCTGTGGTAAATCAATAATTCCTGCACTGTTCGCACAGTGATGATACGGAATATGAATGCCCGCATCTTCAGTCATTTTTATCATCTGTGTAAACTGTGCAAACTGCTCTTTCGCCGCAGATTTATCTGTTTCATCTGCCCGGGCAAAATGTGTAAAAATCCCTTCTGGTATGATATGCGGCAAAGAGGCAATCTGCGCAATGATCTTCACACTTTCTTCCTTTACCTGCATACCGATACGGTTCATTCCCGTATCTATTTTGATATGTATCAAAACATCTTTGTTTAACTTTTGTGCGTCTTTTGCTAACTGCTCTGCCATCTCCTGCGTAAACACAGTCAGGCGGATATCCTGTTCGATCAGCTGTGGATAATGTTCCGGAAATACATATCCCAATATAAGTATCGGCTTTTGGATCCCATGACGGCGCAGCTGCAATGCTTCCTCCGCAGTTGCAACCGCAAATCCATACAGATATTCTACCGGCTCCAGTTCCGTTGCAATCGCAAGCGCGCCATGTCCGTATCCATCCGTTTTAATGACAGCGATCACTTTTGTATCAGGTTTTAACAGCTTGTAAATGGCGTCAAGATTGTGCCTGACTGCATCCAGATCTATTTTTGCATAAATACGGTTATTTGGATTCATCCTACTATCCTCTGTTTATTTATTTGATATTATTTCGTACAATCTGTTATTCGACCATTGTTCGAATAACAGTGCCTACGGCATTTAAAATATCCCTGGCAAGAACACTGTAGCTTCCTTTTTGCTCTGCCGCGGCTTCCCCGGCCAGTCCATGAAGATATACGCCCATATATGCCGCAGCTTCCGGCTTCATACCCTGTGCTGCCAAAGCTGCGATCAATCCGGTAAGTATATCTCCGCTGCCGCCTTTTGCCATCGCATGGCAGCCGGATGTATTCAGCCAGGCGCCGGACGGGCCGGCTGTCACTGTTACGGCATCTTTCAGCACGCAGATCAAACCATATTGTTTTGCAAATTGTTCTGCAGTATCTCTCGGATGATTTAAAATATCCGATACCTGTTTTTTACACAACCTGGCCATTTCGCCCGGATGCGGCGTGATAATAAGCTTTGCAGATGTCGTTTTGAAAATCTCTGGCGTTTTCGCAGCAATATTCAGCGCATCCGCATCTGCAATAACCGGAACGTCCGCATCCGCAAACACCTGTTCCACAATCCGGCATGCACATGTTTCGGTTCCCATTCCCGGGCCAATCGCAATCACATTCGCCCATGCGATTGCATCTGCCAGTAATTCGCGCAAATCGTTTCCTTCCTGCGGGCAGGCATAGGTTGACAAAATCGCTTCCGGAAGCGTACTTTGCAAAATAACGCGGTTGGTCTCAGGCGTAAACACTCTGACAAGCCCGCAGCCTGCTTCATAGGCAGCCTGTGCACAAAATAATGCCGCGCCTGCCATATTTGCACTTCCGGCAATGACAAGCGCCCGTCCGAATGTTCCTTTATTCGATCTGTGCGGCCGCTTTGGAATCTCCTTTAAATCCTGCGGTTCCAATGCAAAACAGGTTGGCTTTCGCTCCAGCCAGCTTTCATCCGTAATGCCTATGTCAGCAATAACGACTTTGCCGCACAGTTCACATCCGGGATACAAAATCTGCCCCGCTTTCTCATACGCAAATGTAACAGTCAAATCAGCAGAAAAAACAGATTCATACGCCTTACCATCATCAGCGGATACGCCGCTTGGCATATCAACCGCAATTTTACAGCCGCCCAACTGATTCATTATCTGAATCCACGCAGCATAAATTCCTGTCGGCGTCCTGGATAAGCCGACGCCAAACAATGCGTCAATGACACCGTCACAGGTAATCTGCTGTGGAATCTGCTCCGTTATCTTTATGCCGTATGTTTCCAAAATATCCCGCTGCATTTGATTCTCCTGCGTACGTTTTCCATCATCCGGCGTCTGGACAACAACTGCCTCATATCCACACTGATACAAAAGTCTCGCCACGGCAAGGCCGTCCGCTCCATTATTGCCGCTGCCGCATACAATTAAGATACGGCCCCCCGCAGGTATGATTTTTACAGCTTCTTCCACCACACAAAGAGCTGCCCGTTCCATCAATACGATAGAAGGCACTCCAAAATGGCTGATCGTATTGCTGTCACAAAATTTCATTTCCTCGCTGTTTACAATCCGCTTCATCTTTTCTCTCCAATCGATGGCCGCTCATCAGCAGCTTTCCTCTTCTTTGCTGCGCAGCATATTATAAGACAGCTGCATAAGGCTGTCTGACAGATGCACATTTTCCACGACTACATTTTTGTCCATCAGGTCCAAATCTACATGGGCAAAGTTCCAGATCGCCCGTATTCCAAGCTGTACAAGACGATTTGCAATCGAGTCCGCCGAATGTTTCGGCATTGTAAGCGCCGCAATGTCAATCTGATTCGTCTCCGTAAATGACTCCAGCTCTTCCAGCATCATAATCGGAATCCCCCGAAGCGAATGCCCTTTCAGATTTGGATTGACATCAAACAGTCCGATAATAACAAATCCCAGTTTTTCAAATTTGCTGTAATTAGCCAACGCCTGTCCCAGATTCCCGGCGCCGATAACAATGATGTTATGCTGCTGCTGCAATCCCAAAATTCTGCCGATTTCGTCATATAAATACTGCACATTATAGCCATATCCCTGCTGTCCGAATCCGCCGAAGTTATTTAAATCCTGCCGAATCTGAGATGCGGTTACTTTCATCTTTTCACTCAGTTCATTGGAAGATATCCTTTCCACCCCTTCATCAAGCAGATCTCCTAAATATCGATAATAACGCGGCATCCTGCGGATCACCGCCTGTGAAATTTCTTTACCCAATACTGTTTCCTCTTATATTTTTTTAAATATCTTCCTTTGATTATATAAATAACTCAGTCATTTGTCAAATCTTCCCATTTACAATATAACATTTCCAGTTCTTCTTCCTTTTGACTGATCGATGTATGCAGTTCCATGACTTTTGCGGAAATCACAGCCACCTCCGGTTTTGCCATTTCTTCTTCGAGCTCCTTTTTTTCCGCTTCCAGCTGTTCAATGCGGCTTTCCACCTTATTCAGCTCATTTTCAAGCTTACGCTGCGCGGCCTGCTTCAGCTTTTTTTGTTTCCAATCTTCTTTTCCGCTCGTATCTTTTACAGGCGTTTTATTTCGCTCTTCATTGACAACTGAGACAGCGCTTTTCAACTGTGCAGCACGCTGAACGTCCTTTTTTTCCAGATAATAATCATAGTTTCCGATATAATTTAAAATCTGATGTTCATGCAAATCTAAAATTCTCGTAGCTGTCTTATTAATAAAATATCGGTCATGTGAAACAAACAATACCGTTCCTTCATAATGTACAAGCGCATGTTCCAAAATTTCCTTAGAAGTAATATCTAAATGGTTCGTCGGTTCATCCAAAATGAGGAAATTTGCTTCTGAAAGCATTAGTTTTGCCAGCGAAACCCGTCCGCGCTCGCCGCCGCTTAAATCACCAATCCGTTTAAACACGTCATCATTTGTAAACAAAAATGCAGCCAGCACATTTCGAATCTGTGTATTTGTAAGATGCGGATAATCGTCCGAAATCTCTTCGAACAAAGTCTTTTCTGCATGAAGCACCTGATGCTCCTGATCGTAGTATCCAATATGCACATTTGTTCCCAGTGTAATTTCTCCTGCGTCAGCAGGAAGTGATTCATGAATAATCTTTAAAATCGTCGTTTTTCCAGTCCCGTTATTGCCAATCAGCGCTACCCGCTCGCCACGCAAAATGGAAAAATCCACATGTTCAAATAATTGTTTTCCGTCAAAAGATTTTGCCAGACGTTCTACCTTCATCACATCATTGCCGCTTGTAATGCATGGCTCCAGACGCAGATGAATATCCGTAAACTCTTCTGTCGGCTTGTCCAGACGTTCGATTTTATCCAGCATCTTTTCTCTGCTTTCCGCACGTTTGATTGATTTTTCACGGTTAAAGGATTTTAATTTTGCTATCACTTCTTCCTGATGACGGATTTCCTGCTGCTGATTATAATAAGCGCGCAGCTGAGCGGCGCGTACCTGCGCCTTTTTCTCTGCATATACCGTATAGTTGCCTGTATAGCTCGTTACCTGATGCTGAAACACTTCGATAACTTTCGATACTATTTTATCCATAAAATAACGATCGTGCGAAACGATCAGTACGGCTCCTTTATAATTCAGCAAATAGGTTTCCAGCCATTGAATAGATTCCATATCTAAATGGTTCGTTGGTTCGTCTAACAGCAGAATATCCGGTTTTGTTACGAGCAGCCTTCCAAGTGCGACCCGCGTTTTCTGTCCTCCGGATAACTGTTCCTGCGTTTTTCCAAAGTCCTCTTCCGCAAAGCCAAGTCCATTTAAAACACCTGTAACTTCACTGCGGTAAGTATAACCATCTGCCAGTTCAAACTGATGGACAAGACGTTCATATTTTTCCATAAACGCTTCCAGATCATCCGGCGCAACTGTGTCCATCCGTTCTTCCATATTTCGGATTTCCTGCTCCATAGTAATGACCTGCTGCTTTGCGGAAAGTATCTCTTCATAAATCGTACGTTCACTGTCAATGACCTGATTTTGCGCAAGGTAACCAATTGTTTTATCTTTTGCAATTGCAACCGTCCCATCATCCGGTTCCAGCTCTTTTATTATCATTTTCAGCAAAGTTGATTTTCCGGCGCCATTAATGCCGACAATTGCAGCTTTTTCATGTTCTTCCAGATGAAAAGACGCCTGTTTTATAATGACATCTGTACCAAATGATTTTGATATATTCTGACAGGAAAGTATCATCATATGAAAACCTCCAATCTTTTTGTTATTAGATTTTTCTTAGAAACCTGTTTCCCATTCACAGCTTACGTTTTTAAAATTTCTTTTGCAATATATTTTAATACGATATTTCCAGCTCTATGGTCCTGCGTTTTTTCCAGCTGTAGAATAAAACATGTTTCCTGATCTGTTCCTACTATCATCTGATCGATAGAAACGTCGAGCATTCTGCTCAGCAAATATATATTATCCAAATTTGGCAGCGACTTTCCTTCAAACCAGGCATAGACAGACTGTCCGCCAATACTCAGGCGCTCTTGTATCCGCCTGACTGAAAATCCCCGCTCCATGCATAGCTGTTTAATTCTGTTTCCTGTTCTTTCCGTATCGATGCCGATGCGGCGATTCTGATTTACCTTCAAAACAGCGCTTTCCATCTGGTGATCTTTTAAGCATACCAAATACTCCGGCAGATTCGTATATTTCCAACCGGGCATTTCCGTATCCATCTGGTTTTGTGCCGGTATTTGTCTGATCGTTTTTTTCATGTCCGCTTTCTCCTTAAGAAGCAGCATTTTTGCTGCGGTTGTATAAAAAAATAAGCACAGAAGAACCGATAATTAACAGATATCCGACAAAACTGTACGCATCCGGTATCTCTCCAAACAAAGCATATCCCAGCGCCGAAGCAAAAATAATCTGCGAATAATCATAAATAGAAATCTTTTTGGCCGGTGCGTACGTGTAAGCTGCCGTAATAGAAAACTGCCCGCCTGCCGCACATAAACCAGCCAAAAGGAGCACTGCCTGCTGGCGCAATGTCATCGGTGTAAAATGCAGCACAATCCATGGAATGACTGCCAGACAGGAAAACAGGGAAAAGTAAAAAACAATCACCGGCCCTTTTACTCCTATCGTACCAAGTTTTCGTACCATCGTATATGCAATTCCTGCTCCCAGTCCGCCGAATACGCCAATCATCGCAGGAACCGGCGAAGCTCCTTCAAACCCCGGTTTTACAATAAACAAACATCCGCCAAAAGCGGTCAGCACACAAACCGCCTGAAAAGGCAGGATCTTTTCTTTTAAAAGTAAAAAAGAAAAAAGAACGGCAAAAAACGGAGACAATTTATTTAAAATAGACGCATCTGCAATGAGCAAATGATCGATCGCATAAAAATTGCAAAGAATCCCAACCGTACCGAAAAAACACCGTAAAGCCAGAGGCACACATGCCTCCTTACCTACCCGCAGCGATATATGCTTTCGATATACAACAGTCCCGGCGATCACAGCTGCTACAAGGTTACGGTAAAAACTCTTCTGTACCGACGGTATGTCGCCTGCAAGCCGGACACATACATTCATACATGCAAAACAAAATGCGGAAATAATAATCATTGTGATGCCGCGGATATAATTGTCGTGTTTTGAATCATTCATCTTTTCATCCTGCCTTCTTACCTGACGTCCTGTTTTGAATCAGCGCTTTTTTCATCTTTTGATAAGACATCCTCCCTGTCAGATCTTTATATTTCCCTGATTTGATAAACGAACCATATGTTTCAGGTGAAATTTTCTGATTGCCATAATAATAATACGATTGCTTTGACTCTTCTCCTTCATCAGGTACGCCATTGTGATTCTTATCTGTAAAATTCATCTGCTTGATTTCCTTTGGATAACGGCTTAAGATCTTATGATTTTTCATCTTTCCGCAAAAGGTATAACGAATCGCTCCGGCAAAATCACTGTTATAATTCAGCAGAAAATTTTTCTTTGGCAGATATTCATAGCCGGGATTACCCATTGCCCCATATCCCCATCGATCTATCACCTGATACACTTTTCCGTCTTTTTTATCAAACGTATACATGCTCACCCAATACCCATCCAGTCCCGCAACCAGTTCCGGAATGTCATCATTATCAAAATAAATCAAATCATACGTATAAGCTTGATAAGGCGTAAATTCTGACGAATACTCTGCCTTAAGCCTGGTATCTTCTTTGTGCAGAGCTTTTACAGTTTTCATATAGGCATCCGCCCATTCCGTATGTTCTGCTGCATTTACAGCTGTCATACGACAAAAACTGACATTCAAAAACACCGCAAAAAACAAAATCCCTCTGATCCATTTTTTTCTCTTCATATTTTTATCACCAGCTCCATTTCTACTACTCTTAAAAGCTTAATACCTTCCCGGCCTCAAGCAAAGGCTTACGGCAGCCGTCCGCATCCATATAATACACATCCTTTCGGTGAATCTGCACCGCAAACGGATCATATGCAATGCCAAGAAACTGAAAAAACGACTCCAACACCAGTTCCGGTTTTACATTATCCGTACTTCCGCTGCATACATTTAAGTAAAACGCCGGACGGTTAAAATACTTCTCCTGCGGCTGCAATATCTGAAAATCATATACCAGCTGTTTTAAATCCATTATCTTTTCACTTTTTTTCGTTTTCTTGGTCACCAAAACTTCCTCAGGCTCTTGAAAAAACTGATGCAGCTTTTGTTCCAGTTCTGTTTGATCTGCAAGCTGCGCGGGCATTTCATACTCCTGTTTATACCAAATCTCATAATCGGCCGCACATACGACAGACATTGCTGTTTTGGCCTTATCATCAAGCTGCACATATCCGGTAATCTCCATCCCTTCCGGCATAACTGCATTCAGAGCCTCTATCGCAGTCCGGGTTGACCTGGAAGTATGCACTTCAATATCCAGATATTCTCCATCACTCGTAACGCCGACGCCAAGAGGCGCTGCAAAAGACATAATCTGATGCGGGCTAAACCCTTCGGAGTAACAAATATCAATTCCACTCATGCGGACAGCCTTTTGAAAAAAACGCATAATATCCAGATGTCCGATAAACTTCATCACACCATTTTTACGAAATTTGATTCTGATTTTCAACGCAGACACCTCCTCCATACTGGTTCGCTCCGCACCCGCTGCACTGCATCCGGCAGTTTTTGGTAACTTCTCCCTGTTTCGAGCGTCTCCATTCCCGCAGCAGGTATTCTTTTGTCACACCGTCGTCTATAAAATCCCATGGGAATATTTCATCTTCCATGCGTTCACGCATCGTATAAAAATCCGTATCAATGCCTGCTTTGGCAAACGCACGCTGCCAGCGGTCATGATTATAAAATTCTGACCAGGAATCAAACAGCGCCCCATCTTCATAGGCATAACGAATGGCCTGCGCCATTTTACGGTCGCCGCGCGCCAAAATCCCTTCCAGTACAGATACGTCTGTCTCATGCCAGTTATATTTGATGCTTTTTCGGTTCAGCTGTTCTTTTACCGCATCATTCACCACTTTTGCCCGTCTTTGATACTCTTCTTTCTCATACATTCTCGCCCACTGAAACGGCGTAAATGGCTTTGGAATAAAAAACGAAGTACTGACCGTAATCTGACATTTTCCGTTCCGCTTCTCCTTTGGAATCTCATAATAGCGCACAGCGATCTTATTTGCAAGCTCAGCAATGGCACGCATATCCTCATCCGTTTCCTGCGGCAGCCCAAGCATAAAATACAGCTTAACCTTCTGCCAGCCGCCTTCAAACGCCAAACCCGCGCCATGCAAAATATCTTCTTCAGTAAGCCCTTTATTAATCACATCCCGCATATGCTGAGAACCGGCTTCCGGCGCAAATGTCAGACTGGATTTGCGAATATCCTGCACCTTGCTCATCACATCCAGGGAAAACGCGTCAATCCGTAGCGACGGCAGCGATATATTGACTCCCTTATCTTTAAAGTGATCGATCAAATAGTTCACAAGCTCTTCCAGCATCGAATAGTCACTGGAGCTTAACGAGGTCAGAGAAATTTCATCATATCCGGTGCTGCGCAGCATCTCATCCGCATACTGCTTTAATGCTTCCACATTTTTTTCACGGGTCGGACGGTAAATCTGCCCTGCCTGACAAAACCTGCATCCCCGGATACACCCGCGCATCAGCTCTAAAACGACACGATCCTGCGTAATTTTAATAAAGGGAACGACCGGCTTTGTCGGATAAACTGAACCAGAAAAATCCATAACCAGCTGCTTTTGTACTTTTTCTGGCGCCCCGGGCGTATTGGGAACCATTTTTTCAATCGTGCCATCCGATTTGTAATATACATCATACAAAAGCGGCACATAAATTCCCGGAATGGAAGCTGCATGTACTAAAAATTCCCTTCTGGACCACCCTTCCCTCTTGGCCTGTTTATATAAATCAAACAACGGGTCGTAAGAAATCTCCCCTTCTCCAATATATATCAAATCAAAAAACGCCGCTACTGGCTCCGGATTATAAGTGCAGGGCCCGCCGCCTATTACAATCGGCATCTGTGCGGTACGATCTGCCGCCAGCAGCGGAAGGTGCGCCAAATCTAAGATCTGCAAAATATTTGTATAACACATCTCATATTGCAGCGTAATGCCGATAAAATCGAATTCACTCAAAGAGTCCTGTGATTCCAACGCAAACAAAGAGATGTCCTTTTCTTTCATAATCCGATGCAGATCCGGCCAGGGAGAAAATACACGTTCGCACCATACATCTTCTCTGCGGTTAAACATTTCGTATAAAATCTTCATACCAAGGTGAGACATGCCGATTTCATACACATCCGGAAAACACATGGCAAAACGGATCTCTGCTTTGGCAGGGTCTTTCATGACACTGTTGATTTCATTTCCAATGTAACGGGCAGGTTTCTCGATTTTAAGTAATATTTCATCGTTTAAAGCAAGGTTTCTCATAAGGTTCCTTTCCATTTATATTCATATATTCATATTATTCTGCCACTCTGTTTTGGCTTGTCAAATTAAAAGCGACTTTATCAGGGAATTGCTGGACTATCCGGCATTGCAACCATAAACAAGCGGCATTTATGAAAACTCAATTGTCAATATTATATACATTTTAAAGAAGAACTTCAAGCAAATATCCCTTATCTATTGGAATCTTTTTCCGAAAGCGAAAAAGCGCACCTGCTATTATGCAAATGCGCTCGTTAAAAAATTAACAAGTATACCATGTTCACCACATTATAAATGATATCTCTGTTTCTAAATTAGCTGTTTTATAGCCTTAATTATGGCATTTGATTTTATTTGAGTCTCGACTTTTTCCACGAAAACGGCATAATTACGACTACTCCCCGTCTGATTCAGCGGGGATTTTTCCTGCAAGGCGCAGAATACACCCTTTTCTTTTCGCTGAATACGTGCATAATCTGCTACACCATGGATGCTGCAAGCTCAGGCTACACTTCCTTTTTCTGCCACATGCGGTATCCGAGCGAAGCAGAAAGATAATGAATTTTTCTTTTATTCCTATACTGGAACGCAAAGCATTACGCTTACAAAACAATGTCCGTTCAGGTAATTGGATCCGTTATGTGCGGTGTGGTCAAAAAGCTTCGAAACATTTTTAGTCATTCTTCAAGATAATGCCCAGTTCGCAAATCTGGCGCACTGATAATCAACGGACTGCCCATGTTCTTCATCCATGTTGTGGAGCAGGTTGTTTTACCATCCCATGTCTGTATAAATGATATACCAAATACCAAAATCCTTTAGACATTTGTCTGTTCTCCAAAATGTTTTTGAGCTTTACAAAGCTGTAAAATCATGCCCTTAGCAGACATAGATTAATTTAGTTCTAAATTGCTCTGGCTGCTCTGCCAGATATTGTTCAGAATATCTGTATGTACTTTTTCTAAATACTGTACCTTTGCTTTTGCCCAAAATTGTGCACTTTTGATCTGCTCAATGTAAAAAACAATGATACCGCTCAGATCACCATGTTTGAAATTCTTCCATGACAGCACTGCTGCTGCAGCGGCTGAAAGAGATAAGATCTGGTTCGTGCGGACTGTATAATCCTGTATCGTCCCATCGATTCTGGAATCATATTGTACGGCGCAAATATATGCGGCGATTTTATCCAACATCTGATTTGCCTTAATTTTGGCTATCTCCTCTGCATGGACTGTATAAATACCAAAGCATTTGTGAAGCTCATACAAAGAATCCTTAATACTGAATGGGCTGTTCTCTGTTCCGTCTATGATTGCTTTAATCTCATGAGCATCTGCAATATGGCATCCCTGTATCTTTGCCTCACGCAGAACGGCACAATAGACGGATTCTCGCTGGCTAAAAACAGCTGAAAGAACTTTTGGAATGAGAACAGGCATATGCACATTTTCCAGAAGCATTTTAGGAGCGTTGCTATCTGACATGTCTACGGCATAACTGCAAAAATCCTTGTTTGTTACCGTCCCCGTCAGGATATTGATGATGCCAATGAGCCATCCAATGCCAGGCATAAAGCCCAGAATATCATTTCTGCTGACTGTGTTATTTCTTTCTAGATCAAACGGTACCCGCCCTCTCATAATTTCATCGGGTGAGCGGACAGTTCCGCTAAAACCAGCCTGTTTTAGCAGATCCATTGCCTGGGTGTTTATTTCAGTGACAGACATAATGTTTTCAGATGTTTTTTTCAGTTCAGGCATACTGCTTTGAATTTCCCGCTTTTTCTCATCAAGAGCTGTCTTAACTTCCGGAAGCATCTTAAGGCAAAATGCTCTCATCAGAGTAACACACGAAAGAATAGCCGTCTCCTTTCCCCGTAAAGTCGTACGCAGTTCGAACAGCTCATGAATCCTTCTTTCTAACACATCGGCCATTAGAAGTTCTTCTGGAGTAAGCAGCTGCTGAATCTTTACATCGTTAAAGCCTGCTTCATGGGCTTTATCGCAGTACTGTAAAAACAGCTGGTCTATGTCATCATCTGTTACGGGCAATACAGGTCTGGCATGCATAGGTTTTGGTTCTGCCCTGACTACACGAAATGCCTCAGTTTCGCTGGAAATGTCAATACCCTTTGCTGAAGCTATTTCCTCTGCATGGGAAAGAAGTTTTTCCAAATCATCATTCATTTCTAAAAGCGCCTGGCGTTCCTTAAGCTCCATAGAAAAGCTTTCTTTTAAATTTTGCATATCCTTTGCAAATTTGCTTTGAAAATGTCCCTCGATATTTAATAATTCACTATAAAAATCTTTCATAACTGCCTCCTCAAGCTGAAACACTATGCATAAAAGAACGGATTTCCGATATTTGTTCTTTAAGAGCAGAGATTTCGGCTTGCAATTTCTCACGGCGCACAAAATTAATCCGAGAAATCTGATTCAGCTCATTCAGCTTTTGATTTAACAACTCATTTATTTTTTCTAAATTGACAACCAGATATTTGAATGCGTCTTCCAAAGCTTTTCGGGCTTCCTGCTCAGCCTTGTTCCTCTGATAAGCATCGACAGCAAGCGCTCCTCCTCCAATCAGTATGCCGCCAATTAAAAGTGCAGGATTTGCTAAAGCCAGTGCTGCAAGTGCTCCTGCACCATCCATTAGTTTTTCTGGAGGAACTTTACACCCAATTTTGATAATGCTATTATTCAGCTGTTTAAGTGATTCGTCGCTCATATATGTAGAAAAGGTGATTTTAGATTTTCGCAGGGTATCTTGTTCCTCGCGGATCAATTGAAACAGTCTGGAAGACTGCTGCATTAGAGCTTCATAATTTAAATTCATAAGACGGTCTCCTTTTACTTAATTTCGTACTGTTTCGAGTATCTTTCGTAAGATACCTGCCTTTTTTTCTTCTTCTTCCAGCATTTTTCGGTCTTCTTCCAACCGGTTCGAATATTCATTTATCAAGGAACATTTTTTTTCAAGCAGGGCTGCTTTTTTTTGCATAAGAACATCAAGCTGTGATATTGTCAGATGGTCTTTTGTGCTGATTCCTGTCTGCAGAGAATGAATGCTTGTGGTTATTTCATCAATTTCTTTGTTCACTTTCTCAATCGCTGTCAAATTATTCATTTTAATCAACCGCCTCTCATTTTCTCAATTATTTGAAATCAAATGCTTCTTCACCACTTTACAACATTTTATAAAAAATGACGCACAAAGCACTTTCCGATGTATAATAAGTTAGCACAACAAAATAACGAAAGAGAGTGACTTTATACGTCAAACTTATTATACAACGAAAATAATTTAATTGGTAGACTGTACTGATATTTTTATAGTTATTTTAGAACTTTTTCCATACCTACTATTGAAACGCTGTTCCTGCTGGCTTTAACCGTTTTAGCAATGGAATCAACTGATTCCATCCGGTCACTGTTCAGACATTTTATGCCACTTTCGTCAAAAAAGTCCAAACACAGTTAAAATCAGATATTATGATTAACTCCTTGAAGCAGCTGGTTCGGTAACAAGAATATTATTTTTAAAGTTGTAAAGTCGTGGTATCATATTCTTTATGATATTTATTCCAATCATAACCTTGTATTTTTTCATTTTTTACCGCTCTTGTATCCAAAACATAAAAAGATTTTGTTTTGGCAAATTTGGTATTGTTTGAATATAATTTAATACTAAGCTTCTAATTTGTCAATATTTATTTACACAAATAGTTTTTCTAAACAAATGAAATTGATGTTCTAAGTTATGAAACCAAATTTTCAACCAAGTATTCTCGCGCTAATATCTGATTTATAAAGCTAATGAACGCAGCCATCTGGAGGTACTACACAAAAAACATAATTGTTTATGATTTTCAAAAATACGTTTTTTTGACTGTTCCATAAGACACAATTTCCTATAAATCAAAAAAGTATCACAGTCCGCCTCAAGAACTATGATACTTACAGAAAACATAATCTATTTATTTTTCTCTCATATGAATATTTTTTGCATGAAGCAAATCGCTGACACAATCCACCTCTGTCCAGTCATAGTCAGCAATATCTTTATAATACAGCTGGAACTCATTTTTAAATATCAGCTGTACAAGCACATATTCATACCATTGGTTATAATTGCCTTCCTCCACCATAGCTTCCATCTCATTTTTCATTAGCTGGGCGAAATTTCTGTCCAACTTGGTAATCCCTGCATACTCTCCGTATCTTGCAATTTTTCCCAACGCATCGGACTGCCGTCAATTTCACTTAATTTGACGTTCATAAACATATTTTGCAAATAGGATGCCACACCAAACCCTGCAATCAATGTCATGATTTCTTTTTTTATTTTTTCAGGCAATAATGCAGCCAGCAAGCTTAAGACGAGCCAAGTCAAAACAGCTATTATCAAAAATATTCCGAAAAAATCTGTAAAGCAAAATGCAAAATCTTTTTTATTTCCAAAATAAATTTCTAAAGGCCCTAAAATGACATAGCTGACAATTGGCAGTAAAATGATAGGCATAACCTGCTTCCACTTTTTTATAAAATTATCACTGTGTTTTATCTTTTTTATGTTTTTTCCTACTTTTTCTATCTTATCCTATAGCCTCTCCAAACTCATCACAACGATACACTCCAGTTTCTTGTGAAAAATAAATAAAAGAAGCATTACTGGCATATGCAGTTTTTCCATCTTGAGCAATCATTATGAAAGAAATTATATTGACTCCCTCATGCATGATGTCTATAGATTTTGAAAATGTAAAACCGCTATATGCAAATTTTTCATTTTCAAAATGCTTTGCAACATCTTTACGTTCTAAATGATCTTTGCTCTTATAATATGTGTCGTTTACTTTTACAAGCATACGATCATATTCCTGCATAGAATTTCCATCAACTGCCCAGCCTCCGACAGACATAACTTTAGATTCTTGATCCCATATTACTGCTTCCATGTTATAAGTATCCAACGGAGTATTACTGATTTCAATACCACTTATATCTGCTCTTTCATAAAGCAGATGTTTATCGTTCCAAACATTCCAATTTCGTTGTTCCAATATGTGAACATCCTCATATGCTTCTTCACAGTTTTGCCAATAACACACCTTTTTGAGTGAATCAAACGGCACATCTTTATAATTTTGCAATGCCTCTCTCGCTTCCATCCTTGATGTATATGTCAAGCCACATATTTGAAGCGAATCCAGACTTTCCACAATGCACAAAGCTATCATCATTCCCTCTGCTGCAGCAAAAAACTGACTCATTTCTACATTGACTGATAGCTTGCCCATATTATCATTTATCTCTCTATATATAATGGCAAGCCATCCGATAAGAATCATTAACGCATAAGTTGTATAACGTGATGTT
Organism: uncultured Eubacterium sp.; assembly: GCA_910584595.1. GTDB lineage: Bacteria > Bacillota > Clostridia > Lachnospirales > Lachnospiraceae > Eubacterium_J. Next base: position 73,339 of record CAJUBQ010000005.1, on the reverse strand, counting down.
AAGGCTAAATTACTGCGTCCTATTGAAATCATAAGTATTACTCCCATACCAAACATCATCATTCCTACAGGCATTGCATACTGATCGCCTTTTTTCGTATAGATAAGATAAAACATTAAAAGAATGGCTGCCAAAAATAACATTGTTCCAAGCAACAGCGACACCCTTTCATTCGAATTATTAAAAATATAACCAATCTGCTTCATCATAAATTCCAAACATTGAACAATGTTTATCATCCTATACTGTTCGTGTTGTTGTACCATTGTAAACTTATAAAAGTAAAATGCAATTTCTACGGCTCCAACCATACCAAAAGGAAGTATTTTTTTTAAACTGCCCCACTTACGTATTGAAAGTGATAAAAACAAATATAAAGCTGCAAGCATAAACCAAACCGCTATTCCCTGTAAACTGCTATATGTAGCTACCGTTGCAAAAAGCAGCGAAACACTCCCATCCATGATTCTGCCTTTTTCATAATATTTTGCATAAAACACTAAACTGAAAATGACGGATATAACGATCAAATACCATGCCAGCTGAAATCCCATAAGCAAATTTTCCCATTGGCAGGCGCTAAACAGACATCCACCTGTCAGCGCAGCAAATAATGCATCTTTACCTGTAAAGTCTTTCACTTTTTTTCCAATTGCCGTTTTAACACATACATAATAAGTGATTGAAAGCATACAAGCGCTGATATACATTTCTGCCTTCACATCCCATCCCGTAAAATAAGACGTTAACAGCATAATGATGTTTGGAAAAAACATGCGGTGTTCATTATGTTGTGCAAACAATTTTGCGAATGAAAAACCGTTTGATACAAGATCCTCATATAGACGTACAACCGCCCATTCATCCCAAAAAACTACATTTACACCATAATGTTGAATGCACAAAAACAATACAGCTATTGGCAGAAGGAATAAAAAAATGACCAAACCTCTGCAACATATATTTTTTCTCATCACATCCCCCTATCTTTTACAATCTATTTATACATAGACAAAATTTACAACTTTTACAGCCTTTCAACTGAAGATATTAAATACTTCTGTCTCTTAAAAACCAACTTTAACAAAATATCCAGGTATTTTATGATAATCGTTAAAATTATAAATACAGAAAAAAACGCCAAAGAAATCATTCCCATAAGCGGCGCCCATCCTTCTACCGGCTTATTCATGCCAAAATAAACAATCACTGTATAAACTCCTGCAAACATCATAAACATTGCCATCAATATAGAAATACAAAGTGAAAACTTATAAGCTAAATCCGTAAAAATGACTAACGCATCGATAGCTGTATTCATTTTCTCCGAATTTTTGCAGCGTATTTTATTTTTTGTGCCAATTGTGTCATATTCAAGATTCGCCATCCTAAGACCGCTGGACGCATATACTGCTTTTCGGTATGGAATCAGCCTGCCATAGGAACAAGTTCGATTCACGGCTCGTCTGGATAAAATGCGAAACCGTTCCGGCCCAATCTTTTCCTTTGTTCTGGAAAAATGATTATAAATATTGTAAAATATCTTAGAAGACTGTTTATTATTTTGTTTTGACGGAACTGCAGCAGCAATATCATATCCAGAAATAGCTTTTTCGTAAACTTTCAGAATTAATTCCGGATCGTAGTCAAACATACACGTATCAAATTCGTAAATATAATCTCCGATTGCCAGATCTGTTCCCGCATTCATAGCTGCTTCCAGACCTTGCGGAAATCCCATATCAATGAGACTTACAGTCGCATCTTTATTTTCCTGTTTGAACTTTTTGATTCTTTCTAATGCTCCATTTTCCAATCCGGCTCCGATACAAATAAATTCCCACTTTTTAAATTTTCTTTTGAACACATCATTTGCCATCTTTAAAAATTCATATATATTATCTGAACTATTATCTAAATAGACTGCTGCTGACACAAAATTATTTTCCTTCATAAAACAACACCTCATCTAAATCATAAACTGTATTTATTTTTCCGGAGAGTACACTTATAAATGTAGGATTTTTTGAATGCGTTTTTATGACCGTCGGCCTGGAATCATCTATTTCTGTCGCTTTCAAAATCGGTTTTACAGAAAATAAAGATTTTTCATAACAAAATCCAAATTCTTCCCGCATATACTTATGTGCGAGGTTTGACATATAATCCCACGCACTTTCCGGTCTTGCACTGCATGTATTGCAATTGCCAAGCTGTACAGGACTGCAGTATGATGCACCGCATTTTTTCTGACATGGAAATACCGGTATATCATCATAGCTTGTAATATGCGGCGTAAATGTTACCGAAGTCAGTGAATGATATCCGGTTTTTCCAAACGGCATAATTGAAAAGAAAGGACCGTCCATCACCGTAAGTCCTACTTGTTTTAAAGCATCTGCCACGCTGCATAGAATGATTTCACACAATTCATATTTAATTTGGAACAAATCCAATCCGGCTTTTTGACATATCTGATTCACAGATGCATAACTTGCATTTAATAAAAAAGCGCTCCTGTATACCTTACCCTGTTCCATTGTCACTGCATATTCTGTACCGTCTTTCTCAATTGCAGCAATGCGGGCATTGTAAATCAACCTGATATTTGAATAATTTTTAATCTGTGTCAGCAGTTTTTCTTTTAATAATCTGGCATCATAAGTATACTCTTTTGTAACAAATGCACCGTCACAAGTTCCCTGTTTAAAATATTTTAATGGAGATATCTCGTCACAGCGGATATGTGCTGCATTACAGAATTTTTGAAACTGCTCGGCATTTGTCCATGAAAAACTGGAAGATGTTGCGTATATCTGGTCAAATTCACTTAAAATGCAATCAGCATAATCTTTATAAAAACGCTCAAAATAATTTGCAGATTTTATAGCTGTAGAATAACTTCTCGGATAATGATATCCCATATGCACACGTGCTTGATTGATATACGTCGCCCTTGTAAAGGATTCGCTGTCATATTCCAGCAATACTACATACTGTCCCATTTTTCCGCACAGCAAGGCAGAATATAAGCCATACAGCCCTCCACCGATGATAATTTTATCAAACATGCTCTCTCTTCCCCATTTTCAATCTTTTTGCCACCTCTTTTACCAAATCTAAACAATTTGTATTTGACATTTCAATCGATACATATCTGGTATATTTCTCTTGTTGCAAAATTTCAAGCACCGCATTCTGCAGCTTACCAAAGCGGATGGTCGCCAAATATGGCTCACTTATATGTACATGATTCACCTGCGCTATATGGCCACATATACTGACAGCCGATTCCTTATTTTCTATCATCGTTCCCAGATCCAGATTCACTTTAAACGCCTCTTTGTTCACTTTCTGCACAAGTTCCAATGCTTCAGATGTAAAGTTGCAAAAGTTTGTATGATATATGGCCGGATTCGCTTCCATCGATAATGTTGTCTGATTTTGCTGTGCGTATTCACCCAGTTTTGAAAAAAAATCTATTGCGATTTCCTCATCTTCCTTTCGATGAATTACCCTGTTTTTCGGACATCCAAATACAAGATTTTTACATTCCAAAACATTAGCAAATGCGATCGCTTGTTTGGTATATTCAAATAATGCAAGACGTTCTTTTTCTTCCCCAAACAATTTTTCCTCTCGTCCAAACCAAATAGACTGCATGGAAGAGATCTGGAGCTGATAATCCTGTTTTAAGTGTTCTCTGACTTCTTTTGCCTGTCTGATATTTTTATACGGATCCTCCCCAAATAGATGTGTTGGAGCTATTTCGACTCCGTCATATCCAATTTGATGTAAAAATAAGTACATTTCTTCATCCTGATCGGGATTCCATGCAATATTAGAGATGGAATATTTCATCTTTTCACCGCTGCCTTTTCTTCTTTTTTAAACTTTTTTCGCAGCTTCATGATCTGTATACCGTCATTTGTGATTTGCTGCCATACATTCACTGTCGAATGATAATCATCCTGCCAGCGCACCGGCAGTTCAGCCACTTTGATCCCCCTTCGTTCGGCACGCAGCAGCAATTCTATAATGTAAAACCATCCGTTTTCCGCGCTTCCTGCTTCTGAAATCAAATCCTGTACAGTACTTTGCCGAAAAAATTTAAACCCGCAGATTGCATCTGTTGCCTTAAGACCCAGACTCATTTTTAATAATGCCGTCAGCCCATTTGAAGTAATGATCCTATACCATTTTCTTCCGGATGTATGAGACCTTTTATTCCACCTGGAGCCATTCACGATTTCCACATCCGGACGAGTTTGAAAGATTTTCCATACCTGTTTTAAATGTCTTAAATCTGTGGACAAATCTACATCCATATATCCTACAATGGGGGCTTTATTATCAGCAACACCTGCCCGAAAAGCAGCGCCTACCCCTTTTTCCTTTAATCTTTTAAAATGTACCTGTTCATATTTTCTGCATAAATCGTTTGCAATTTTTGGTGTATCATCTGTGGACGCATTATCCACTATCGTAAGTTCATAACGTCCCTTCATCCATAAATCCATAAACTCCACCGTTTTGCAGATCCCTTGTTCCAGTCGAAGCTTTTCATTGTATACCGGAAATAAAATATTTAATTCCATGCTGAGATTCCTTCCACGCTATTGGCATTTAAAATAAACTTTCTGATATCTTCTAATACAAACTTTCTGTCAAAAATATACCCCTTATTTCCTCCAAACAATTCTGCATATCTTGTGCGCAGCTGATAATCAAATGGTTTTTGTAAAATTTCATTTTTAAATTCCTCTTGCTCTAAATACCAAAACAGTTCTGCTATCCCCACGGGTTCTGTTACAAGGTTCACTTTTTTCAGAGCATTTTCTTTGGCAATTTGAATATGTTGCCACAGATATGCAAGATTGTAAAACTGATATCTTGCCCTGCTGTCTGTAAAATTCAATGCAGAAAACCCAGACGACCGGAAATAAGACATCAAACATCGTTTTTCATCTGTCGATAACTTCCTGCATTTATAATATCCGTTCTCTTGTTTCTCATAATAGTCTGCAAACCGTTCACTGTCTTTGCACAACAGTTTATAATAATCTTCATTTAATAACGCCGGAATCCTATGGATAAAATCATAAATAAAATTTTTTTTGATTCCGCTGCCATATAATGCAGGCAGCCTTACAATTAAAACATGTTCCAACTCTTGTTCCACCCATTGTTCTAAATACAGCCTGTTTCTTCCATATGCCGTCAGACAGTCTTCTTCAATTTCGGTTGTCTCATCTGCATATACCTGCTCGCCATAAACATTAATTGTAGAGATCAATACCAGCTCCTTTGGACGGATCTTTTTTATATTTTCGATTGCCTGGTCAATCAAGGCTTTGTCCTGCTGCGGATTATGATTAGCTAAAAACATTTCTGCCCTGACTCCTGCGTAAACTAGCAACTCGGGATTTGTCCCGTAAGCGGATGCTATATTTTTGGAATTGTATAATCCATCAAATATACAGCTATTTGCCAGATTCTGTCCTACAAAACCGGTACATCCCACTAAGCTTATCATTTTTCAGTTTTTCCTTTCCTCATTTTTGTAATTGCATTTCTTAGTACAGCCTTGATCTGTCTTCGAAATGGTATGGGAACCTTCATCATCATCAAAGCTAATCGATATGAAAATGAATGGTATATTTCATTTATTTGATACTCTGCAGACTTTAGCTGATTCCTTAACTCCACGATGGAACTGCTCGCTCCATCTATCAGCAAATATCCATTCAAAAGCCATTCATTATTTTCTGCTTTCCAATCATATGTCCTGTCTGATATAAATGATTGTTTATAAATACTTCTATATTCGCCGCACATTTCTTCACATGTCCTTAATTTTATAAGATTCACATTCTGCCATTTTTTCTTGTAATCTTTGTAATCTCTGCGAATTGACTGTATCTTTACAAGCGCCTCGTCACATTTTACCTGATATGGTACAGTCCATCCGCACTCCATCTCTTTTACCCGTTCGCCTACAGCTCCGATATCCGTAACAAGCACCGGTACACCTGCAAGGATAGCTTCTGATAACGTATAGCAAAATGTCTCAGGCCATATAGGAAGAATGCAGATCAAGTCGATCTCATAACGTTTTGCAAGCTTTGGCAGCTCCTCTCTCTGATATGGGCCTATATTATGGAAATTTTTCTTTTTATCCAAAGAAATCAGCTGTTTCTCAAAATAACCAAATAAATACCACTCAATATCCCTATTTTCTTTTTTTATCATCTCTGATGCCAGGCGAAATCCTTTGGCCTCATTAATCGCTCCTAAAAAAGCAACACAAAATTTCTTTTTTTTTCTGTTCAGGAAATTTTTTTCTTTGGCAGCTTTCTGTCCATGTTCAACGATGGTCAGCCTGTCTTTCAAATCCGGATAATATTTACAGATGATTTCTCTGGCGCTTTTGGATGGGATAATTATTTTTTCTGACATTTTTAAAACAGACATATATTGGCTTCTCCAAATTTTGATATAATCTATGGTTTCTGCAATTCCCTGCTGCTTTTTTAAGCATACTCTGCAGTCATGATGCTTAGAATCGCAGCATACATGATGCTTTTCATCCAGCAGTTTTACATTCGGACATACACAGTAATAATCATGCAGTGTCGTAAATACCGGAATCATTCTCTTTTTCGCTTCATAATACAATTCCATCGTAAGACCTGCTGTATGATGCACGTGCACACAACCAACTTCAAAAGCATCCAATATTTTTCCGTATAATTCTGCAAACCTGCAGGAACGGAACCGTTCAAATTTAGGTTTTACACCAATATAAAACTGATAAAACATCTCTTTTTGTTCTGCATAAAAAGTAACATTGAGATAATCAAAATTTCTGGCTGCTACGAGGATATTGTAAGTATCGCGCAGTCCAAACATCAAATCTTTGACATGCAGCTGTGTGCCTCCTACATTATCCTGCGCCCCTTCCCGAAAATCAGCCTGCAGAAGATACATAACCGTATTTCTTTTTTTGCATTTTTCCAATTGCGTGCGCATTCGAATATTATGGGAAATTATGCCTGTCGGATTATCTCTGCAGTGCACTCTAACCCCCTGCATCAAATCCGGATAACGTTCATCCAAAATCTTTTCGTGCTCCTGAATATACTTTCTCTTTTTTTTCTCTTCAAAAGAGCTTGTACCGGTATGTAAGATGAAAGTATCGTCACACATGGCATGATGATACCCTGCTTCAACCGCACGATAGCAAAAATCATTCTCTTCCCCATATCCTTTTTGAAAAGTCTGCGCGTCAAAATCTCCTATTAGCCTGATAACCTCTCTTTTAATTAACATACAAAAACCATGCGCAACAGGAATCTGCGGATATTTTTTCATGCTTGATTTTTCAATTAATGCCGCATATGTATCAACTGTATAGCCATCCGGCAATTCATTTTCTTCACAAAAATAAGGCACCGAGCAAAGTGTCGCATTGTTCGACAATGGTGTCGCTGTAGCAGTCCAAGCATCCTTATATGCACACGCCAAAAGCTTTTCCACCCAATTTTGGGTTACAACCGTATCAGAATTAAGTAAAATTACATCTCGGTCTTCAGACTGTGCCATACCCAGGTTAATGTTTGAAGAAAATCCCTGATTTGTTTTATTATGAATAACCATACAGTTTTCATTTTTCAATTTTTCCAGATAAGGTTCCATTCGTTCATCTGTGCTGCAATCATTAATGATAACCAATCGGTGTTTGTTTAAATCTGTCCATCTTTTTATACTGTTTATACATGTAACAAGATCTTCATATGCATTATAAACAGGTATAATAATGTCCACACTTTCGTTTCTCATTAGAATTCTCCTTATCATTAGACTGAAAACACTTAGCTTCGTTTTCGTTTCATCCATGTATTCATTTTTCTTAAAAAAGCTGTACACTTCCATGATCTTGAATGTGTGATGGCATAAAGTTCTTTTTCTTTTGAAAAGATCTTTTCTGTAAAGTTTTTCTTTTGCTGTTGTAAAACAGCTATATCATTTTCCTGCTGTACCAGTTGCTTCTTCAAAACCGATATATTATTTTCCTGCTGTACCAGTTGCTTTTTCAAAACCGATATATTATTTTCCTGCTGCGTCTTTTGCTGTTCCAAAACTGATACATGATTTTCCTGCTGTATCTTTTGTTTTTCTAAACTCAAAATACGATTCCCGTATTCTAAATTTTTCTGTTCTAATTCGTCTATATGGCTTGCGTTCCGTTTATGATCCCGCTCAAATATATCTTTCCGTTTTTCTATAAGCCGACAATACCGTATCGTTTGATTTAACAGTTCATCCTCATTTACGTAAATGATAGCATGCAACGAAACACTCTTTGTCTCATCCGGAACATTCCAAATAATCTGTGGATCCGCATCCATTATAATTTTTTTCTTATCAATCAAAATCTTATGCGGCATATAGGCATTTCCCAGGCTACACTCCATACTTACTACCTGGCACAGTCCTCGTTCCACCGGATCCAGTCTGAGTTTTTTTATGTTTTTATCTAATATTATTTCATCATAAAACTCATACGTATCTTCCTGAACCCTGGTACCTATTATTTCTTTCACATCGTCCTGTGAAAAACCATGGCCTCTATCAAAATAAATCAGACCATCAATTGGCATATAATGAGCTTTCTCATACGTTTTCTGATATTTTACATCGCTGCTATCCTTTTTCAATTCCAATACAAACTGATAGACATCACCGTTTGCCCTTTTCCGCAAAGCTCTTGCCAATATGTTGGGACATACAAATTCTTCTTTCCAAAATTGTTCCGTCATTCCTTTTGCAATTGTCTTATATTGTTTATTTACAATCACATAACCCGTATTTTCCACAAAGCTTTCTAATGTATGTTCTGAAAAAAAGCGAATATGTGTATCATCCAGCAAACCTTCTTCTGTATATTCAAACGTGTGATGATATAATTTAATCAGTATATCATTATGCCCAATATTAGGCAGCGACAAGAAAACAGATCCATCATTTTTTAATAAATGCTGTGTTTCTTTTAACACTTGTTTTGGATTTCTAAGATGCTCCAAAACATCGCAGAAAAGAATATAGTCAAATTCGGCTCCAGACCATTTTTTCCATTCATAGTTTTCAATATCTGCACAAATCCCATCATCTGCATATCTCATCACAGATTGAAATGCTTCTTTTTCATATTCCACAATCGACACTTTACATTTATATTCTTCTGTTAAAATTTTTGTCATCCGGCCAGCGGCAGGACCAAACTCCAGGACTTTGCTTCCCTTTTTTATCTTTTGCAGAATCATGCTGTGGACTTCGTTATTTTCCAGTTTAATCGGCTCTTCATACTTCATATTCCTGACCTCGATTCAACTGCCAGCAATAAGGTATCCTGCAAAGTCCAATCTCCCCGGTTGTATTGTAAATTTCAAAATCATTGACTCCTGCCAAATAATCCAGCATTTCATCCTCTCCTGTCGCAACGCATACATCTACATAATAACTTCCTGCCAGTAATTCTAATCTTGGGTAACGAATAGCGAATTCTCCTTCTTCTTCGATCTGATCGATCTGAATACCATCAATCTTTGTATTTGTTCCAAAACACTGAAAACCGTCATTCCGAAAAATACATAGTCCAAACCAAATACGTTCTGGTTTTTTATATATCCGATACTTTACCCGAAAGATAACATCTGAACCTGATTCAAATACACTTTTTAACTGTCCGTCATTTCCATAACTATGAATACACGTAATACGTGCATCTCCATTTCCTCTGATACGCTCCTTAAATTCTACTCCGGGACCTATATTAGCCGACTTTGTTTCCTCTTTTTGCATATCTCGTCTGCTTTCACCCATATATTTCAAATATTGGTGATGAACGTCTCTGACTTTTCCATCTGCACAGATTTGTCCATCCTGTATCCAGATACTGCGCTCACATAATTGCTCAATCTGTTCTGTAGAATGCGAAACTAAAACAATTGTCGTACCCTTTCGTTTAATTTCTGTCAGCTTATGAAGACATTTTGCCTGAAAATTAATATCTCCTACCGCAAGGATCTCATCAATCAGCAAAATATCAGCATTTACATGAATGGCAATGGAAAATGCAAGTCTCATATACATTCCGGAAGAATATGTCCGAACCGGATTATCCATATATGTGCGAAGCTCAGAAAATTGGATGATTTCTTCCATTCTCGCATCGATCTCTTTTCTTTTTAAACCAAAGATCGATGCATTGATATACACGTTTTCACGTCCGCTCATATCCGGATGAAAACCAGCGCCAAGCTCAAGCAGACTGGAAACCCGCCCATTCAGTTTTACGGTTCCCGTATCCGGATACATAATACGCGTCAGTAATTTTAAAGTTGTACTTTTTCCACATCCATTTTGCCCAATCAAACCAACAGCTTCCCCTTTTTTTACGCAAAAGCTGATGCCTTTTAATACTTCCCTTTCCTCATATCGATTTCGTTCCGTATGCAGCATTTTTTCTTTTAGGGTATTCCCTTTATCAAAATAAACTTTAAACTTTTTCGTGACGTTTGTAACTTCAATTGCATTCTCCCTATCTTCCATTATAATTCCTCCGCAAAATGCCTTTGTAGTTTTCCAAATATCATCTGTCCTGCAGCTAATACCGCGATGCCCATCAAAAACGCCTGCATCAACGTCTGTATTTGCGGCGCATGTCCATAGTAAAGAACATCTCTATACGAAATTGTAATCGGAGTCATTGGATTAATGTAAAACAGTCGCATATATTGTACCGGCACCCGATCAATTGGATACAAGATTGGCGTCAAATACATCCATGCCATGGAAAGAATTCCAAGAATATGTTCCAAATCCCGAAAATACACATTCATTGCCGAAACTATATAAGTGACTCCAAGCGCAAGCACAAATTCAATCAGCATAATTAACGGCAAATATACGATCGCTCTAATACGAATCCGACTGCCGCTTATGACCAGTACCGCAAAAATCACAAGAAAACTAAGCAGCATATTTACAAATTGACTGATCGTAAACGAAAGAGGCAATACTTCTCTTGGAAAATAAATTTTTTTTACCATATTTTGCTGGGAAAAAATCACACCCGCCCCCGCGCTCAGACAAGTGCTGAAAAAAAGCCAAGGGACTAATGCAACAAATAAAAATAAATAGAATTTATCTATTCCCGTCTGCATAATCGTCGAAAAAACAATCGTATATACAACGAGCTGCAGCAAAGGATTTAAGAACATCCAAAAAAATCCTAATACAGATCCTTTATAACGACTTTTCAAATCTCTTTTTACAAGACTGTATATCATCTCCCGATATTCCCATAACTCCTTTACTAATCTCATTTCTGTCTCCTAACTAAACAACTAAAAAATTTTTTACATCATCCTTCGATACATCTCTAACATTTCCTTCACATGCTTTTCAAAAGAAAATATATTCTGCATATTTAAAATATTTGCATTTGCTGTTTCGAGCATATCACGCCTGATATATATTTTTTTTAATATTTCTTTTAATCCCTGCCGCGTCCCATCATACAAAAAACCAACACCAGGATGTCTGGCCAGCAAATCTTTTATCCCTGCATACTGTGAAACAATTACCGGAACTCCATAGCTTAACGCCTCCAATGCTGTAAATCCAAACGTTTCCGGCCATATGCTTGGTACAGCCAACACATCAATCTCTCTCATTACCTCAGCTAATTCTTCTTTTTTAAAATACGGGTGTACTTGAACAAACGGTTCTGTTCTCGTACAGAAATCAGAATAAATATGCACGCAGATATTTTCATGATTTTCCTGATATAGCTGCTTACAAACATCTAAAAGCTGAAAAAACCCCTTCTGCCTGGTCCATGTTCCGAAATATCCAATATGCAATACCTTTCCATAACTACGTTTGATACGATTGTCGCAAATCCCGGCATGGCTGATGGACATAAGCTTTCCATTCAGGTTTCCAAGCCTTGACTCATACACCTCTTTTGCAACACTGCTGTTAAAATGAAAATATGAAATTTTTCGAAACATGCTCTGATAATAGTTTTTTAACTTTGTATAATCTTTGTGTATCTTGCAGGATTCAGATTCTTTTTTAATACTGACTTCTTTTTTATTATTTGGTTGCTTTTTCTTTTGAAATTTTGCCTGATGAAAACATTTTACGAGCCATATCTGTTTCCGATACCATCGATACCATATGGAATGCTCCAGCCAAAGCTTTTTTTTGGAATATGCATTTTTACAGCATTGTTCACAATGTTTCCATGTTCTATCGCTGCAAAAATGATCCTGATACAGCATATTTGCTGTCGGACAAATCCCAAAATAGTCGTGTGTTGTGAATATAACCGGAATTTTGCATTGAACTGCTTTTTCTAAAAACTCAGCATGAAGTCCCATAAACGAGTGAATATGAATGACATCCGGTTTTAATTGTTTCAAAAACTTTTCATAAACTTTTGCATCACACGGTTTACAATATATCTCAGTATCAAGTATTCCATTTCCCATTGGCACTGGCAGCGAATTGTGAATTGTATAGAAAGGAATCTTTTGATATTTGCCCGTTCTGTAAATACAGGTCTTCTTCCTTATGCCTGTGAAAACCGGTCCTGGAATAAGCAAAATTACGTACTGTCCCATATATATTTCCTGTTTCATCAAATCCAATGCATATCGCACTAATCCGCCTCCATACACAGGAGGCAGACCAAACATATAGTGTAAAACCTTCATAAATAACGCACCTGTTCCAAATTTCCTTTACGATTCTTTCTCCGTCTGTTTCATACAACATACAATTCTTTTTTCAGCATATGCAAAAACCACTTCCAGTTCTTTCGAAAATCCCTGTATTTGATACATCTTAATGCATATAAAACTACGCGATAAATACACAATGGATAGATTTGCCAGATTGGCGCATGCAAATACGATTTACAGTAATAAATCTCACTTCGTACATTCTGTGCAAACGCAAATGCTTTCCGACGTGACGTGCTCCCACCATGCAAATGTTTTACAACTGAATCCGGATTATATACCGTATGAAATCCCGCTTCTTCCATACGGATACCAAGCATCAGCTCTTCTTCATACAAAACAGGATATTCATCCAGAGGTGTAACAGCTCTCGCACACAGTTCGGACATCATAAAACAACAGCCAAGCACTGCATATACTTCAAAACACCGTTCATAATCTCTGTCATAACCAAAATAAGTTTGCCAGCTTCTACGAAAAAAAATATGAGCTTTTGTACGTACCATATATTTTTCTTTCATTCCGGTCTTGCGGCATAGATTGCTTTTTTGTAAGCGTCCTTTCGCATCCAAAATCTTTGGCCCAACAATCCCAGCCTGCGGATTCCTCTTCAAATAATCCCGCATCTTTAAAATACTTTGTGGAAAATAGCGTACATCACTGTTGGAAATCAATATATAACTGCAGCCGATCTCCAGAGCTTTTGCAATCCCTACATTATTTCCGGCGTTATATCCAAGATTCTTTGTATTTTGAATAAACAGGATTCGATACCGCTTTAGAAACTCAGACAAATCATAATTCGGAGCACAGTCGGATGCATTATCAACTATAATAATAGTGTATTCGTTTGCCGGAGTATTTTTGCATATGCTTTTCACACAGCGCTTTGTGTCCTCCCATGCAGAATAATTAAGTATAACGATCCCGATCATTTCCTGCTTAGCTCCTTCATCCGTTTGCGTATATTCATTTTGCACCGAATCTTGTGCGCCTTATGTAGTACATAATTTTCTGCGGTATCATCCCTACCGCCAATGGCCTGCATACATATCGAAAATTTCCTTTTAAAATCCTCAGCCTGCGAAATCCTAAATAACGTACCAGACACTCATTCACCCGATAACGATATTTACGTTTTTCATAGGCATTTAAATCCTCACGGTACTGAAATAACATATCCTGTATGTTATATCCCACATATCCGGCTGCATACAGACGCATAAAAAAATCATAGTCTTCTGCCCGTAGCATCTTTCGTGATTCACAATATCCATGTAACGACAACATGACTTCACGTCGTATCATAATGGTAGGATGAATAAACGGTGATGTAGATAAAAAAGACTTTTTCACAGGAATTTCCTCTGGCATACGCCTGCCCCAGACTCCGTCTCCTCCAATAAGCTGCACTCCGCAGCCAACTAACGCATATTTCTTATGCTTTCTTAAAAATGCTACCTGCTTTTCCAGGCGATTCGGTTTTGAAACATCATCTGCATCCATTCGTGCAAGATATCTTCCTTCCGCATAACGAAGACATCTATTTAATGCAGCTGCCAGTCCTTGATTTTGCCTGTTATGGAAAACTCTGATTCTGTCATCTTTTTTACAATACCGCACCAGCCAGTTATAAAACATCGCAGCTGAGCCATCATCGCATATGAGAAACTCAAAATCCGTAAATGTCTGACATAATATTGAGTCAATTGCCAAAGCCGTATGCTCATGATTTTTTTCATTGTAAGTCCCCATCAGGACAGAAACTTCCGGCATATTACTCCTATCTCCATAGAACATGTCTGGAAACAGTCCAGATGATCTAAGCTATTACATGTTTGAAATTTCCTGATATATCTTTTTCATTCTCGGCATTACAACAGACCGATCGTACTGTTTGATCTTTTCTTTATTATAATTCCCGCACTTACGTCTCAGGCACGCATCATTCAGCAATATTCTTAATGCTTCAGCATACGACGCAGCCGACTTAGCCGAAACTCGTATACCTCCTGGTCTGACATAGAGATTCTTATCTGGCTTATGCTTTTTGTATTCTTCCTTTGCATCCGCAATCAGCTCCCGGTTCCCCCTGACATCAGAAACTACACAGGGCAGCCCCGCAGCCATTGCTTCCATAAGCGCTACCGGCATTCCTTCCCGGATGGATGGCAAAACAAATATATCTGCATAACAATAAATATCAGCCATATCCTCCTGAAATCCTGGCATACGTATATAATCCTTTACATCAAGCTTATCTGCATAACACTGCAAATATTTTTTCAGTTTCCCCCGGCCGCATATCAGATAATAAACATCCTTTCTGTGCAGATCTGCAAGAGCCTCCATCACAACCCGGTGATTTTTCCCCTTGTTCAACTCCCCGACTGACAACAGCACAAATGCATTTTCAGGTATTCGATATTTTCTGTGAAATTGATCTTTTTCAAATGCATCTGCCTGATTTTGCGCATTTTCCCAATCTTTGCGATACTTTCGGGTATCGACTCCGACACCTGGAATATAGCAGATTCGTCCTGCATGGAAATTTTGCATAGCAAAATACTGATCTTCCCGATTGACTGTAATGATAATGTCTGTCCAATACGAAAGCAGTTTTTCAGCCGGATAATAAATGAGCCAGTTTTTCAGAGGCGCGCCTTTATAAAAATGAAATCCATGCGCTGTATAAATAACTCTGATTTTCCGCCTATGAGCAATGATTCTCGCAAGAGCTGCTCCGATCGGAGAATGGCAATGAATACATGCAAATGAATTTGCACCCGTCAATTCCCATAACTGTAAGTATGCATTCATGCATTGCTTTATGCTGCGAAGTTTTCTCGGGCAATCCCACGGATGACAGATCACATGCATGTTTTGAAGCGTTTCATACATTTTTTTTATCTGTACGCCATCACATGTATTTCCATGTTTAAAATTACACGTCACATGCACTTCATATCCCATATCCTGCAATAACATAATATTGGACATATTAAACTGATCGATCATAGACGCGACGGATGCTAACATTAACACTTTTGGACTGCTCCGTTCTTTGAAACAGCCATGCTCTTGCCGGATATCCCTTTGCTTTTGATAACAGCTCTTTGGATGATTACGCCTCATTCATAATCTCCGCTACAGATTTCATAATCCTGACATACATCGAATAATTATCCGCTTCTTTTTTGACCGATTCAGTTTCCTGCCTTGCAGGTTCATATAAATCCAATACAGTATCCGATGGATGCGCCACTCCCCAGAGCAACTCATCTGCTCCTATATCCAATGCCACACAAATATTAGCAAACGTCTCCAAACTCATAATCCTGGTCCCTCGTTCTATATGACCGAGAAATGACATACTGATACTACATTTTTTTGCAAGCTCATTCTGCGACCAGCCTTTTACTTTCCTCACCTGGCGAATCCGCATGCCTATCCTGGCATAATCCATCTCTCTCATAGTTTCCTCCAATCTGCTCTTTGTGCAAATCTGTGCAACACCTACTTCAACACTTATTGCTTATGATCGTACCATACGTCCATATAACTTTTTCTATAGAATTGTTATGCATTTCAAATATAGTTTATTGCATGGAACCCCTATAAAATAAGGAAAAACTAAAATTTTGATATTTTTAAAAATAAAAAAACTGTCGTATTTATAAAACGACAGTCATTCATAATTTTTTGACTCTTATAAAAATTTTCCGGTTTTTATTGTGTAAAAGTAATGAATTAGGATAAAAAATATATAGAATTACTGGTAATTTTATACATTTTTTCTGTTGCTATTGCAAAAAATAAATAATTGGTATAGAATACTTAAAAGCAACAATTCTATAGAAAATGTTATCTTTTGGAATTTTATCTTTCGTTAAATTATAAAATATTACCATAATCATAGATCAAAGAAAAACGAAACTGTAACAAACAAAATGCAAAAACAGCTTCATTTTTCTTTGATCTGATGATCTTAACATATGCAAGACAATCACTGCATCGCTATATCGCTTATCATTCTATCTGCTTCAGCAATTTCCTGCCTACAGCTTCCAAATTTCCATCATGAACATATTTTACTTCTATGTTTTCTCTTATTCATTATAATATTTTAACAATTCCTCCCTTTCGTTTATATCCCCGCTTTTTTTCAGCAAAGCTCCAAGTTCCGCCATCCATTCTTTACACAAATAATGGATGGAATATTTTTTATCATATGCTTCAATCGATGGAATCTGTTCTTTTTGCATCCGGTCACGAAATCTGTCAAATGCTTCCAGCAGATAGGCATGTTTTCTTTTTTCGTTCATATACGCATTAGATACATTTGTGCCAAAAAATGATACAGGTCGATCTTTCAGCGCAAGATAAAGAAGCTGGTCTGTTTCAATACTTTCTTTATCAAAATAGTCTTCCAGGTAAATCCGGCCTTCGACACGCTCTGTTCCAACCGGCGGATAATCGCGCAGCCTCTTTTCGCGTTCTTCGTCACTTTCTATTTGCGACATTACTTCCTTCGGCTTATTCAGGCAGCAGTTTTTATATTTCTTTCCGCTCCCGCAAGGACATGGATCGTTACGGCCAATTTTTCTTTTTTTCTGAGGCTTTGAAGATAGATTTTTAGATAATTCTTTTGCAAGTTTTTTATCATCCACCTTTGTCTGCTTTTTCGAATTTTGTTCAAACATCGCCCAGCTTTTGATCTGATCAGCAGAAACAGACGATTTGCATAAAATATTCAGATCACTATTTTCATAATAATGAAACATGTAATCCAGACAGTCGTCATACCATCCGGACACGAATAAATCTATTTTATCTTCATCGTACAGTTTGCGAATATCCGGCAGCAATTCAACCAAGTGACATCTGCAGCTCACTTCGACAGCAAAGGAATTCATTTCTGCCTGCTCGTCTTCTCTTGCAGCAAACAGTTCTTTAAAAATATTCTGCAAAGCTTCCTTTGCGAGCGTACCGTCCAAATAAAGCTGCCCCAACACTTTGAGCATTGCACTACGGACATATATGCAAATATCCTTGTTTCGTATTGTATTTTTTAACAGTTCCAAATTTCCATTATAAGTATTATAAATAACATCTTTTAAACCTTCCGTAACAAAATCTCCCAGCAGCAAGTCCAGCTGATCGGCGGTCACAGATACATATTCCACAATTTTTTCAAAGGAATCCCTGTCTTTAAATTCTCCCAAAAATAAAAGCGCATAAAAATGCAGTTCATATTCGTCCGGCACACTTTCCGGATCTGCATGTGTATAGTCAAGGGCTTCATAAAAAAATGTTTTCGCTTTGTCAAAGTTTTGACGAATCAGATCAAATTCTTCCTGCGGAAAGGCAGGTGTGTGATAAGTGATATGTTCCATTGCTTCCTTGAATTGTAATTGGCTCATAGCAAAATCCTTTCTTCTTTAAAGTAATTATTTTTAACATATCCGATCTCAGACCGTTATTGCTTCTCATTTTGGCCTTGTTTCAGCTTTGGAAACAGCCCTTATTTCTTTACAAATGCCCTGTCTGCCGCAGGAATCCCGGTTTCATCTGACACATACCGTTCCACCCTCATATGCAGGTCATATTTCTCCCGAAGTTCAGTAATCTTTTCCATCATGGGAGAAGCATGGTGAACATCTATGGAATGCTGATCTTTCCAACTGTCAATTAAAAGCACTGTTTCCTTATCATCCATTGGGAAAAAATATTCATACCTCATGTTTCCATCTTCCGCACGAATATCGCTGACAACACCGCTTGCAACCATCTCTTCTGCAAATTTTCTTGCATTTCCATTCACGCCGCTATAAAAAATATTTACTGTAATCGCCATTTCATTGTCCTCCTCATATCCTGAAAATTTCATTCTTCCTCAAAATCCGGTCCCAATTCCTCACTTCTTGATTCAATTTTACCACCATATACATAAAAAGTACACCTGACTTTCAAACAGGATACCTCTTTTATCAAATAATTTCAATCTTAAAGGAATAAAAACAAGCCGCCATTTTACATGGCGGCCTGTCCTAGTCTATTCCATTCCTAAAATATTTTTTAAATTATTCTTATAAATATCTGCTTTTGTGCCATAGATAATCTGCACACCGTCATCAACACGCACAACGCCGTTGGCTCCGGTTTGTTCCTTCCATTCCTTATCGCTCATAACAAGCGCCTTATCTTTCACTTTTACACGCAGACGGGTAAAACAGGCATCTACATTTAAAATATTATCTGCTCCGCCAAGTCCTTCAATAATGACCGCCAGAATATCGTCACTGACCTTTTTGCCGCTCAGAGGCTTTACTTCCTCTTCATCCGCTTCCCGTCCCGGTGTCTTATAATTGAACTTTAAAATCATAAACTTAAACGTTACATAATACAAAACAAAGAAACCTGCGCCTAAGATCAATACCCAAATCCAGTTGGAGCCTTTGTCCGACTGCATGATTCCATTAAAAATCGTACTCAAAAACGGGCCGCCAAAAGCGCTTGGGCCAGGGATATTGACCTGGAAAATATAAGTCAGCAAATACGTCAGTCCTGCAAACCCCGCATGAATAACAAACAGCAATGGAGCCACAAACAGGAACGAGTACTCAATCGGCTCTGTAATACCTGTAAAAATAGATGGAATCACTGCTGCGATCAGCAGAGCTTTCACTTGCTGTTTCTTTTCCGGTTTCGCCGTATGATAAATAGCTAATGCTGCTCCAGGCATACCGAACATTGCAAAAATTACTTTACCGTTCATAACAAAACGGGATATATTAATATCAAACATCGTATCCGGAGAAGCCAGCATTGCATTGTAAATATTTAATGCGCCCTCAACCAGATTCCCGTCTATTTCCATGGAACCTCCCAGGTTGGTAAAGAAGAATGGCGTGTAAATAAAGTGATGCAAACCAAACGGCAGCAAGGCTCTTTCACTCAATCCATAGATCACGCTTCCGACAGCGCCGGTCTGATAAATAAGCTCACCCATCATCGTCAGTCCACTCTGCACGACCGGCCAGACAAACGCCATCACAAACCCAAGCGCCGAACATCCAAGCAGGGTAACCATAGGAACAAATTTGGTTCCTGAAAAAATCCCTAAAATCGGAGGAAGCTGAATATTATAATACTTATTATGCAGCCAGGCTACCAGGAGCCCTATCAGAATGCCTCCAAAAACACCTGTATCCAAAGATGCAATGCCCATAACCATAGACTGCCCTGTAGTCATTGCAGAAGGGTCCAGCTTTCCAAGGCTCGTTAAAAGCACATTCATTACGTTGTTCATAGCCAGAAATCCAATTACGCTGCAAAGGGCGGCAATCCCTTTTTCTTTTTTGGCATAGCCTACGGCTACAGAAACCGCGAAGATAATCGGCAGGTAGGAATTAACGGTGTTTCCCATCGCCTTTAGTAAGTTAAAAAATAAAGTTACATAAGGCGTTCCCAAAAAAGGCGCCAGCTCTACAATATTTTTCGTCGTAAAGGCTGAGCCAATTCCCACCAGGATGCCGGCAATTGGCATAATCATGACCGGAGTCATAAGTACTTTTCCTAATTTTTGAAACTGCGAAAAGGAAAACTTCTCCTTCATGTAGATCTCCTCCTTACTTTAATTCCGGCCAGTAACCTTTATTTGCTTCTATCATTTTGTCTAAAATCTTCCGCGCCACTTTTGCAGAAGGAACGGTCTTGTTCATCGTAAATGCTTCCAATGCCTTCTGATACGAATTTTCATAATAAGCGTCTACAATTAACTTCTCTGCTGCAAGCTGCTGCTGCATCATTCCTAAATGGAACTGTGGAATCTTTCCGATTACAACCGGCTCCGGCCCCCATTTGCGCAGGTAGCAAGGCACTTCCACCATAGCGTCATTTGGAAGATCCGGTATCGCACCGTTATTCTCTACAATAACCAAATACCGGTCTGAATGATTATAAGCAATTGAGCAGGCCACATCTACAATAAAATCACCAAACGCATTAAACAGATTCAAATTGACTTCATGTTTGCCGCCGCTTTCTTTTATCAGGCGCACCTGTTCGTACATATCCTTTTCACGCCCATCCATAACCATATTTGCTCTCGTATAATTTGGATCACTCGTCTCTACACACTCCTTCGGATACAAATAATACTGCAGGTAGGTGTTTGGAAGATATTCCGGAAAATCGGTAAGAATCTCCTTAAAATTCTCCCATGTATGCCTCCAGGACGGGTCTGAATGGTGCTTGTCATGAGAAGCAGCCAGTCCGAACTGCATAATTTTTTCTTTTAATTCCGGCATCCGGTCTGTGCCGGTCTTGTCATACAGCTTTGTCCACCAGCCAAAATGATTCAGTCCAAAATAAACAGGTTCTAAGTCATTGTACTTTTCAAGCCCAAGCATCTTTGCAAAAGACAGCATGATCGCAACAGGCATATCACAAATGTTTAATATTTTATAATTGTTATACTGGCGGCGGGTAGCCTCGGCTACAATTGCAGCAGGATTCGAGTAATTGATAATCCATGCATCCGGTGCATAAGTCCTTATATCGTCAATTACTTTGAAAACGCCGGGTATAGAACGAAGTCCATAAGCCATTCCGCCTGGTCCGCACGTTTCCTGTCCAACTACACCATACTCCAAAGAAATTTTTTCATCCTTCTCACGCATTTTCAATCCACCCTGGCGAATCTGCGCAAATGCAAAATCAATATCTGTAAATGCTTCCTTCGGATCTGTTGTTGTAAAATAAACGCATTCCTGATCCAGCTTTTCAATCAGTGCATGACAAAGCGTGTCTACCAGCTCCAGACGATCCTTATCAATATCGTAAAGCGTCAGTTTTGTTAACGGAAACCGCTCGAGATTGCTAATCAGACTTTGAATAATACCAGGCGTATGACTGGAACCGCCTCCTACGATAACTACTTTAAAACCTTCCATAGTAAATAAAATTCCTTTCCCAATAATTTTTTGTTGCGTACGCTTTTTTTTACCGTTATAATAACTAATATCACTATAAACGTTCCTTCCCTGTTTGTGAATAGTTTTGAACCATTCTGGAAGGATGTACCAAAGTCGAAATGATTTCATTTTATGAAAAAATTTTCAGGAGATATGATATGGATTTTTACAACAGAATTGCAGAAAATGCGCATTTGCTTAATAAAAGCGACAATGAGATTTTATCTTTCTGCATAAGAAACAATCAGACCCTTTCTAAAATGAAAGTTCAGGAGGTCGCCGATACACTCTACACATCCCCCGCATCCGTCGTACGCTTTTGTAAAAAACTTGGTTTTAGCGGATTTTCAGAATTTAAAGCAAGCATCAAAGCAGAGCTTTCTATGCCAGACAAAGATACATGCGAAAAGAGTCACCCCACAGACTTTTTAAAAGATGTACATAAAACGATCCAGCTAATTCCGGAAGAAACCATTGACCGGGTTTTGGAAAAGATCCACAACTGCCGCCGAACCGAGCTTTATGCTGCCGGAAGCAGCCGGACCGTAGCGGCAGAATTTGTAAAACGGCTGCAAGTAATTGGAAAGCCGGCTTTTTGGTACGATGACAGCTCCCTGATGAATATCAGCGCCAGACAGGTAACTGAAAACGATCTGGTCATCGTCATATCCGTTTCCGGAGAAACCAGCCTGGTGATTGCCGCCGCAAATATGGCCAAAAGCCGAGGAGCTTCCATTGTATCGATCACCGACTTAGGGAGCAATGTCCTAAGCGATATGGCAGATGAAAATATCTATGTCAATTCTACTTATTTCATAAAATCAGAAATAAAAATCCGCTCCAGAGTACAGCTGCTTTTAGTCTGTGAATATATGTTCTTTCGATACCTGGAGGAATATGGCCCTTGTGAAGATTGCTAAAAAAGATCCCCTGCATCTGTCAGGGGATCTTTTTTTATTGGATTTTAATAATATTTTCTTCTCCGGCCTGCACACTCCCGGTCTTTAACAGTTCAACCGTCTGCCCTCCGGTAAAAATTACAGGTGAATACAGCGATTTGCCTTGCTCCTTTAAATACTCCACATCTACAGCCACCAGCACATCTCCTTGTTTGACCGTATCATTCTGCTTCATCTTTATCTCAAAACCCGCTCCATTTAAAGCTACCGTTTCAATTCCAATATGAATCAGCACTTCCATCCCATCTTTTGTCGTAATACCAAAAGCATGTCCTGTAGGAAAGGCAGCTGTTATCGTTCCGCTGACCGGCGCTTTTACCTCTGTGCCTGTCAGCTCTACGGCAAATCCGTCTCCCATCGTTTTTTCTGAAAACACAGGATCAGGCACATCCTCCATCGGATGCAGAATGCCCGTCATTGGACAAACAAATGCTTCTTTTTTCTTTTTGCTGAATAATCCCATCTATCAAACTCTCCTTCATATTTTTGTTGCGTGCACGTTTGTTTACCGTTATAATAACTAATACCACTATAACCGTTCCTTCTTTATTTGTGAATAGTCCAAAACAAATCCGGAAGGATATACCAAAGTCGAAATGATTTCATTCTATGAAAAAAATTTCAGGAAATCGAACCTGTTTTTTCAAAAGGAGTTTCTTATATGGTGAATCTTCATTTAACAAATGCTGTTATTAAAAACCTTACCAGAAATGAATTAGATATCCTTCAATTCATCTATAAAAACCCGCAGCAAATCCCGGACATGAGCATTCAAACATTTGCAGCCGCTGTATCCTACTCCACGGCTACCGTTCTGCGCTTCTGCAAAAAACTGGGTTATTCCGGCTTTGCGGAGCTGAAATACGCGCTGCGCCAACAGACAAACGAACTGTCTTGCGTCACTATAAATACCGCAGAAGACGCCACAAACACCGCCTGTCTTCTTGACACACTTTCACAGGAGATCGAAAGCACTGCCCGGCTGATACAAGATGAACAGCTCTACCAGACCTTTCGCTTTTTAGACAGTGATTGTTCCTTTTATTTGTGGGCGCCTGGCGGTGTTACATCCATTCTGACAGACTATTTTGAAAAACTGTTATTTTCTATCGGGCGGCAGAAAGTATACAAAATTGATGCATTCCGCGTCGGGGAGCATATTTTGCACCATCTTCCTGCAAAAGCCCTGCTCATTTTAATCAGCATAACCGGAGATTTTACACCTACTAAAAATCTGGCCAAGCTGGCGCATATGAATGACATTCCGGTGCTCTCCATTACTCCCTGCACGAACAATGCCATTGCTGCATTTTCCACGATTCATTTTCATTTTTTTACGAATCAGCGTGAAAACTGCGGCGCTGAATTTACTTCGAGACTTCCTGCGTTTTATGTCATCCAATTAATCGTACGAGCTTATCTGCAATACCTGCAGGAGCTCCCTTCCCATTCAAAAGAGCTTCCTGCGGAAGCAGACCGTCCAAATTTGCATACGCTTCCGCTTTTCAGGCAGGCACATGATCTGGCTCTGACGGAAACGGAACAACAAATTTTAGACTACCTGGAAAACCACCTTTTAGAGTGTGCGTTTTTCGGTTTAAAAGATCTGGAACAGCGTCTTTATACTTCCGGCGCTACCATTGTCCGCTTCTGCCAGAAACTGGGAATTCAGGGTTTCAACGAACTAAAATACCAGATTCGCAGCTGCCTGGGCAAACAGCAGGATCCGCTGTTTTTTGCAAACGGTCTGATTTCTCACTCCATCGCCCGATTTCACGATAACGTCGAAAATAGTGATACGGCATCTTTAGACACGATTGCTGATTTGTTAACCAGTGGCCGTCCGGTATATATTTATGGAAATGCATTAAGTTCTATTGCAGCCAAATACCTCCATGCCATATTAACCGCACTGGATTCCCCTTCTATTTTGCTGGAATGGCCTCATCTGCTGACCGGACTTGCCAGTGAGATGAGCAGCAACAGCATTTTATTTTTAATTACCGCTCATGGAGATACCCGCTATCTGAGCGCCCTTGAAAAAACAAAAGAACAGGGCATTTGCAGTATTTTACTTACCTGTGAAGCGGACAGCCCACTTTTAAAAGCCTGCACTTACGGACTATGCGCAAATGATAAAAATGAACAATACCGTCAGGTAGACGTTAACACCCGCCTTGGTATGCTTACGATCATTCAGATCTTCATTGAGTTGATTGTCCGGAAAAAATAAATGACAAAATAAAAACTCTCATTACTGCAGCTTTGGCCACATGCCTTCGTTTGCTTCCATAAGAGCATCCAGGACTTCTCTGGCCTTTTTCGCGTCGCCAATCAGACGGTTCAGTGTGAATGCCTGCAATGCTTTTTGATATGAGTTCTCAAAATAAGCATCCACCAGCAGCTTTTCACAAGATACCTGATTGACTAATAACCCCAGATAAAACTGTGGGATGTTTCCTACCCGCATCGGACGAGGGCCATGCATCCCCAACTCGCATACGACTTCTACCATGGCGTCATTTTGCATATTTGCGATTGCCCCGTTATTTTCCACAATCACAATATGACGGTCGTTACGGTTATATGCAATAGATTCTGCTACCTGAATCATCATTTCTGCATGTGCGTCGGAAATCGTATGGAAGCGATCGCCAAGCTTCCCTTCTGCAATGACCTGTTCGCATTCGTCAAATACCCGTTTTTCTCTTCCTGCCATTACTTCATCTGCACGTGTGACATGCGGATTTAAATGGGCTGCCTTATACTGCGGATAAAGATAATACTGATTATAAGTATTTGGCAGATAGTCAGGAAAATCATGCATCATCGTCTGCACCATGCCATAAGTATCCAGCCAGGACTGATCTCTTTGCTCAGCATCTTGCGGCAAAAAACCATTCTCGGCAATCCTGTTTCGTATCTGCGGCAGCAAATCCTCACCGGTATGTACATCATACATATGCGTAAACCAGCCATAGTGGTTTAAACCAAAGTAAACCGGATCCAAATCTTTCCAGTCACAGCCAAGCAGACGAGAGCAAGAGCGCACTACATTTTCCGGCTGATCGCAAATATTTAAAATCCGTTGGTCGTCCGGAAATTCTCTTCTTAACGCCTCAGCCACAATTGCCGCCGGGTTCGAATAATTGAGGATCCAGGCATTTGGCGCATACGTACGAATGTCATGGACTGCCTGAATCATATCTGCACAAGAGCGCAGTCCGTAAGCCATACCACCTGCGCCGCAAGTCTCCTGTCCGATGAGTCCCATACGGAATGGAATATGTTCATCTTCCGCACGCATCTTAAGGCCGCCGGCACGCATTTGCATGAAAACAAAGTCCATGCCTTCATAAGCCTCACGCTTATCCATTGTATACATAAATTCCAGCTGCGGAAATCTTTCCTGAAAAAGAATTTCACCATATTTGCCAATCTTCTCCTGACGCTCTTTGTCAATATCAAACAGCGTCAGCTTCTTAATCGGAAATTCATCTCTTAATCTTACAAACGATTTTAAAAAGCCCAGCGTATAAGTGCTGCCGCCGCCAACAATACATAAATTATAAGTTTTCATTGTATGCTCCTTTCATTTCCTATGATTTCTTTGGATGAGGAGATCATAACCGATCTGCGCTTTCATGTAAATAGTTTTACATATTGTTGGATGTGTTGCCGAATTTTCTTATTTGTGACATTTAGAGTTATTTTTTACATTGTTACATTTGTTTTTATTCTTATTATAAAATAACAGCACAGAAGATACGATAAACATATCTCCTGTGCTGTTATTCTGCTGTCTTTTCTATGTGTTCAAGTATGTCTTTTTCTTTTACTTTATATAAATATTCTTAAGATGTGATAATATGTCCGCAGTTACGGCGCTCCCATACCTTTACTTCACTCTGAAAGCGAATTCCACGCCTCCCGTATCGCATCCAGCTGTGATTGAAACCGTTCTTGTTTCAGCATGGATACAACTTCTTTCGTTGTATAATTATAAAAACGGCTCCCTGTCCTGTCACACAGAACAAAAGCCGCAAAAATGCAGACTGCAATCAGCAGCCGCACCTTAAAAAACGATGCGGTTCCTGCCTGCAGTTCTTCCTCATATTCATCCGGCTGTACATGATGAAAAGACCGCCGCACTTCTTCCACATATTGTTTTCTCGCCTGCGCATAATCATTTCCAAGCATCGGTAACTCCTAAAATCAAATCTGTTTTTACTTGTTATATTTTATGCAGACAGGTTCCTGCTATTCCATTTTTTTAGATGCTGTGAAAAATTCCTTAACATTTAACGCTGTGAAAGCTCTCCAGTAATATCTTCCCAGGTCAGTCCTTTTTCTACCATTAATACCATCAAATGATACAGAAAATCAGCCGCTTCATATTTCATCTCTTCTGCGTCCGGATTTTTCGCTGCAATTACAATTTCCGTCGCTTCTTCTCCAACCTTTTTGAGTATCTTATCCAGGCCTTTATCAAACAGATAGTTTGTATAAGAGCCTTCTTTTGGATGGATTTTACGGTCATGAATAATCGCGTATTCGTCTTCAAACACTTTCAGAGGGTTGCGTTCAATATATTCCTTATGTACGATCTCATTGTGAAAACAACTGTACTGCCCTGTGTGACAGGCTACGCCTACCTGGGATACTTTGGCAAGAATCGTGTCTTTATCACAGTCCGCGGTCAGCACTTTCACATACTGAATATTTCCGGAGGTAGCTCCTTTCATCCACAGTTCTTTGCGGCTTCTGCTGTAGTAGGTCATTTTTCCGGTCGTAATTGTTTTGTTAAAAGCTTCTTCATTCATATAGGCTAACATCAGAACCTTGCCTGTACGGTAATCCTGCGCAATCACAGGAATCAGGCCATCCGCATTTAATTTAAAATCCTTCCATTTTAATGCAGGCTCAAAATTATCCATTTTAATGCCATGCGCAGAAAGTGTTGATTTCAGCTCCATGGCATTGATTTCAACATCATTTAAAAACGAGCCGTAAATGCCGCGGGAATGTTCACGCTGCAAAATATTTAACATATGCTCCAAATCGTTTTTTTCACAGAGCGCAACATACTGCGTATCGGTCAGATTTTCAATGGAATCCAGCATTTTAGGTTCCATCACAAGCATTTCATGAATCTTTTCTTTGATAACTTCTTTATGTTTAAACACAAAATCAATATTTTTAACCGATACCAGAATTTTTTCATGCCCAAACCGGGAAGACGCCTCATCCACCAGCGCAAAACAATACGACTTGGAACCGTTAATCAGTACTTGTTTACACCCTGCATATAACAGCTTTTTAATATCTTCCAGACGGTTCACATTTCCCCCGCCGCAAGTTGGTATTTCCGTCAGCCGATTTAATTCCCGAATCACATGTATGTTTTTTTCATGTTCCTGATCGTCGTTTGACAAATCAAATACAAATATTTTATCA
The DNA here is from genome assembly GCA_910584595.1 of uncultured Eubacterium sp. GTDB lineage: Bacteria > Bacillota > Clostridia > Lachnospirales > Lachnospiraceae > Eubacterium_J. The sequence continues at coordinate 45,130 of CAJUBQ010000005.1, read as the reverse complement.
ATGCCGCCATCATTGTATACTTTTGCAAGAAAGTTCAAATCTCCTGCGGGAGTCAGATCATCCGGCCCCTTTACGGGCACTCCGTCTTTTAAATACAACGTAGCCGCTAATATTTTCTGTTCCATAGCACAAACCTTTCTATCAATTATTTCTACCAATTATTTTAAATTTATCTTTGTTTTCTTAATTTATATTTTCCAAAATCGTATTTTCTTAACCATAATGTTTCTTAGGAACTGTATGTAAATCACTTAAACCATTTGCTTGTCTTTTTATCCTTATTTATTTCTAAATCAACTATTTAAACTCCATTATTATTGTCATTTAAAAACGAATCATTTGTCTTCAAAACGCACCTTGATGGAGTTTGCATGTGCCGTCAGCTGTTCGGATTGTGCAAACTGTACAATGTCTTTATACACAGGCTCCAGCGCCTCTCTGGAATAAGAAATAATACTTGATTTTTTAATAAAATCGTCCACGCTCAACGCTGAGAAAAATCTGGCTGTGCCATTTGTCGGAAGCACATGATTTGGCCCTGCAAAATAATCGCCTAATGGCTCGCTGCTGTATGGGCCTACAAATATTGCCCCTGCATTTCTTATTTTCGTCATCGTCTCAAACGGATCTTTTGTAAGTATTTCCAAATGCTCCGAGGCAATTTCATTTGCGGCCTGTATTGCCTCATCCATACTTTCCGCTACCAAAATATACCCGTAACGGTCCAGAGATTTTTGAATAATCTGTTTGCGTGACAGCTTTTCTAAAAACCGGTCTGTTTCTTTTGAAACCTTCTGTGCAAGTTCCATCGAGGTCGTAATGAGTATGGCAGAAGCCATCTCATCATGCTCTGCCTGTGAAAGCAAATCCGCAGCGGCATATACCGGATTTGCCGTTTCATCCGCCAATACTAAAATCTCGCTTGGTCCTGCAATAGAATCAATGCTGACATAACCAAACACTGCTTTTTTTGCAAGCGCTACATAAATATTTCCCGGTCCCACAATCTTGTCTACCTGCGGTATGCTCTGTGTACCAAATGCCATCGCCGCAATCGCCTGTGCGCCTCCGACTTTGTAGATTTCATCCGCGCCTGCTTCTTTTGCAGCGACTAACGTAGACGGACAGACGTCTCCATTCTGATCCGGCGGTGTAGTCATAATAATCCGATCTACGCCGGCCACCTTCGCCGGAACGATGTTCATCAGCACCGAGGACGGATACACTGCTTTGCCGCCGGGAACATACACACCGGCTGTTTTCAACGGCGTAATTTTTTGTCCCAATAATATTCCATTTTCCTCAGAAGCAAACCAGGACTGCTGACGCTGTTTTTCATGAAAGCTTCTGATATTCACAAGCGCTACACGAATGACCTTAAGTAAAGACGGATCTACTTGTTCATAAGCTTTCTGAATCTCATCTTTTGTAACCAGAATATTTTCTGCACAAATCTGTGCCCCGTCAAAACGTTTCGTATAGTCAAAGACTGCCTCATCCCGTTTGGCCCGAACATTTTCAATAATTTCATTGACCCGGCTTTCATACTCACCATAGCTGTTCGGACTTCTTTGCAGCAGCTCTTCCAGTAAATTTTTCGTCGTTTCTTTTGTCAGTTTTACAATTCTCAATGCTATTCACTCCCTGTTTTATCTCGTCTCAATCGTTTCTTTGCTCAGCTCTTCTTTTAACAGAGCAATCAGCCTGGTGATGCGTTCATGTTCCATTTTCATACTGACCGGATTGACAACCATTCTGGCAGACAAAGGACAGACTTCTTCCAACACCTGCAGTCCGTTTTCACGCAGTGTGGATCCGGTTTCTACAATATCCACAATCACCTCCGACAAGCCTACCATCGGAGCCAGTTCAATGGATCCGTTTAATTTTATGATTTCTACCGTCTGATGTTTTTTATTATAAAAATAATCTTTTGCAATTCTCGGATACTTGGAAGCTACCCGGATCCATTCCCGTTTCTGCAAAAGCTCTCCTGCCTCATTGGGCCCGCAGACGCACATCCGGCACTTGCCAAATCCAAGATCCAGCACTTCAAAAATCTTACGGTTTTCTTCCAATATCGTGTCTTCTCCAACAATTCCGATATCCGCTGCGCCATATTCCACATAAGTCGGCACATCCGGCCCTTTTGACAAAAAAAAGCGCATTTTTTCTTCTTCATTCACAAAAATCAGCTTTCTTGTATCTTTATCTTTCATTTCTTCACAGGTAATGCCGATTCTTTCAAACAACGCCAATGTCTTTTTGGCAAGCCTGCCTTTGCCAAGAGCAAACGTCAAATATCTGTTTTCTTCCATAAATCTTATCTCCATCCATATCCATCAAAACACTTTGACTGGTTCGTTTCCATCCATAAACTGTACTCTTGCAATCTGCCTGCGTTTTGCATATGCTTCATAATCTGCATTTGTCCGCCCGGCTGCTTTTAAGATCAATTCCACACTGCATCCGGCTGCCCGCTGCTTCCTTGCATAAATCACTGCGTCTTCCCGATGCGCTTCATCATATACAACCAGCTGTCCAAGGTGTTCCATCGGCGTATCAATATGCTGTCTGGACAGCGCTGCCATAAGCTGATCTGTCACAATTACAAATCCAATAGCCGGCGCATCTTTGCCAAAATGCTTTAACAAACGGTCATACCTGCCGCCTTTTACGATCGGTTCACCGCTTCCAAATGTATAGCCATGAAAGATAATGCCAGAGTAATATTTATAGCTGCTCATCACACCAAGCTCAAAGCTGATATATTTATCAATCCCATAAAGCAGAGCCAATGACTGCAGCTTTTCCAAATGCTCCATTGCTGCCTGAATCTTTGGATAGTTCCCTGCCGCCGCGCGGACAGCCTGAAATTCTTCTGCAGACTGATAAAGTCTGCCAATCACACCAAACAGACGTTTTAATCCTTCATCCAGATGTCTGGCTTCGATAAAGCTTTCGACTCCAAAAAAGTTATTGTTGCTGATAAGGTCACATAAAATATCTTCTTCCTCTTCATCAAAGCCCGCCGCTTCCATCATTCCCTGCAGGATACCTACATGTCCGACACTTAATTGAAATTCCTTTAATCCTGCATGAAGCAGGCATTCTACCACCATCGACAAAATCTCTGCATCTGCGTCCACCGTATTATCACCAATGAGCTCTGCCCCTAACTGCGTGTTTTCTTTCAGTCGCCCCTGCAGACTCCCTGTATTGATAAACGTATTCCCTTTATAACAAAAACGGATCGGCATAGATTCTTCCATAAAATAATTCGCCGCTACACGTGCAATCGAAGGCGTGATATCCGGACGGAGTACGAGCGTATTCCCCTCACGGTCAAAAAACTTATATAAATCTTTCGACTTTGTCGTACCGACTTCTTTTCCAAAAATATCAAAAAATTCAAAAGACGGGGTTTGAATCGGATGATAGCCATAAGTTTTTAATATATTGTGTAATTTATCTTCCAGATATAGTTTCTTTTCGCATTCTCCCTGATAGATATCTCTGACACCTTCCGGGGTATGCAGTAAATGCTGTTTCATTTGTCTGCTCCTTGATTTATGTTATTGTTTGTTTTCTCGTGAAAACGCAGCCTATATTTTAGTATACGGTTTTTTCCCTCATTTGTATAGTCATTTTTTATATGCCAGGCCATCCTAAACGCTTTCATGCAGTAATGCAGCAAAGCAAAAATTGTTTTTATTATAAAAGAAAGGCACAAGTTTGTCAATCTCTTAACAATAAATCCTTCTGAATCTCATCCAAATACGGCACCAATACTCCACCGGACGATTGAAAAATAAAATCCGGTTCTAATTCTTCATATCGAAAGCTTTTTCTTCCGCCATTTTGCATTCTTTTCCAAAACTCTGACAGCTTGGAAAAACGCAGATAATAAAACTCTTCTCTTGCAGAATACAAAATCAGAAAAAAGGCAATCCCTCCCTGCTTTTCAAAATTTTCCATAAAAACTACCTGATGTTCATGAATATTTTGAAGCGGAAAAGTATCCGTATGACATTCTTTTGCATCAAAACAAATCGGAATCCCCTGGACAGCGCCAATATAGTCCACCGTACTTTTCTGATCGAAATAAGCAAGTGTAATATGGCGGGTCAGTTTGTCTATTTTAATCGGAGTAATTGGTGTTGGTATTTTCTGAATCAGTGCAAGGCCATGCTCCAGATATTTTTCATTTGTCCGGTTAATATATTCTTCTAACGCAGAGCCACGCAGGCCGCGCGAATTCCATGTCGCCATAACTTTCTCCTTGAAGCTGCATTTTTCTAAACCATTTTTTCTGTTTTCTATCTTAATTTTCTATCTTCAATTCTATCTTCATTTTCTACCTTCATTTTCTATCAGACTTTTCTATCTTCATTTTCCATCGGATTTTTTTGTATCTTAAACAAAGAAAACTGTTCCGGTAAAGGCGCCACCACTTCCTGTCCGTTTTCCAGTATGACCCGATAAGCGTGCAGCAGCTGATAATTCAGCCCTGTTTTAGAGCAATATTTCTGATTCCATTCCCGATCTCCATATTTCGGATCCCCCGCAATCGGATGACCAATCGATGCAAGATGTGCACGTATCTGATGGGAACGTCCCGTAATCAGATGGACTTCTAACATCGTATAGTCCTTACCGTATCCAAGCGGCCGATATTCTGTTTCTATATATTGGCTGTCCTTATGCAAATTTCTCCGGTTTTTATTCAAATCTTTTTTGCTCAAATCCCTTTTGTTTGAATCCTTTTCGTTTAAATTCTTTTTGCTCAAATCTTCTGTTTGATAAATTTCGACTTTATTTTTACTTGTATCTTTATATAAAAAACCTTTTAAATGCTGTTCTTTTGTTATGATACCTGCTGCAATACAGCGGTAATATTTTTTTAAAGAACGCTCTTTCAGCTGTGCAGACATTTTCTGCAGACCATGCAGTGTCTTTCCTGCAATAAGTATGCCGGATGTATTACGATCCAGACGGTTACAGACAGACGGATGAAACGTTTTCAACGTCTGTTGTGTAACTGCTCCTGTATCCAGCAAATATTGAATGATCCATTCATTGGCGGATACATCCGATGAAACCGCTTTTTGTGAAAGTATGCCTGCCGGTTTATTTACGATTAAAATATCTGCGTCTTCATAAAGCACCTGTAAATTCGGAAAGCTTTTCCTTTGATTTTCAGAAGAAATTTGAAAAGTTTTATCACTGCTAAATTTTTCAAACGTTTCGTCCGACAAATAAAGAGTCACGATATCTCCTGCAGCAAGATGAACGGAACCTTCCGCCTTTTTTCCATTTCTTACAATATTCTTTTTTCTAAGCATTTTATAAATGAAACTGGTTTCAGCATATGGCAGCAGTTTCTTCAAATACTTATCCATACGCTGTCCGGCTTCATTTTCTCCTATTTCCATTTGTTTCATATGCTTGTCCCGCCTTTATTGCAATTCCCTGTTTTTTCCTCAGCATTTGCCTTTTGCCGCTTGTTTCTCCTGATACTTTTTGTTTGCCTTTGGATGTCTGCTTCTCCTGATACTTTCTTTTTCCTTTTATCACTTGTTCTTCTTTCCGTTTTCGTTCATTTTTATTTCTGCCTCCCGCTTTTTGTTTTCGTTTGTCTTTATTTCTTTGCTCTTCTCTTAATTTCGCGTAATTGTGCGTCCCGATCAGACACTTTTTATCATCTCCGATTAAATCTGTACGGCCGGCTTTTACAAGAGCTTCTCGAACCAAATCATAATTTTTCGGATTGCGGTATTGTATCAGCGCCCGCTGCATTGCTTTTTCATGCGGATTCACAGAAACAAAAACCGGCTCCATGGTCCGAGGGTCCAGTCCTGTATAATACATGCATATAGAAATCGTAGATGGCGTCGGATAAAAATCCTGCACCTGCTGCGGCGTATATCCCATATCCCGTAAAAATTCCGCAAGTTCAACTGCTTCTTTTAATCCGGAACCCGGATGAGAGGACATCAGATAGGGAACCAAATACTGTTCTTTGCCAATTTTTGCATTCATATTTTCATAAGCATGTACAAATTTCTTATAAACTTCTACCGGAGGTTTCCCCATTTTTTGCAGCACTGTATCTGATATATGTTCAGGTGCAATTTTCAGCTGTCCACTGACATGATGTTCACACAGCTCCCTTAAAAATCTTTTATCTTTATCATATATTAAATAATCGAACCGAATGCCGGATCGAATAAACACCTTTTTCACACCTTGCAGGCTGCGCAGCTTACGTAACAGCTCCATATAGTCCTGATGATCTGCTTTTAAATTTTTACACGGTGAAGGAAACAAACACTGTCTGTTTGCACATGCTCCTTTTACCAGCTGTTTATCACATGCCGGATGCCTGAAATTGGCAGTCGGTCCGCCCACGTCATGAATATACCCTTTAAAATCCGGCTCGTGTATCAGTATTTCGGCTTCTTTTATTATGGATGCATGACTTCTGCTCTGAATAATCCTTCCCTGATGAAACGTAAGCGCACAAAAATTACATCCTCCAAAACACCCGCGGCTGCTGACCAGACTAAACCGTATTTCCCGAATCGCCGGCACCCCGCCTGCTGCCTCATAAGACGGATGATACGTACGCATATATGGAAGCTCATACACATCATCCATTTCCATCTGACTCAGTGGTTTCGCCGGAGGATTTTGCACTACGTATAAGCCGCCTTTATATGTCTCATACAAACGTTTTCCGCTAAACGGATCTGTATTGCAGTACTGCATATAAAAACTTTTTGCATATTGTCTCTTATCCATCCGTATCTGATCAAAGGATGGCAGCTGCAGTGCGTCCTCAGATGCCAGATCATAATCCTTTGTGCGAAATACCGTCCCGTTTACAAACGAAATATCTGATACATGTATTCCTGCGTCAAGCGCATCCGCAATCTCAACAATACTCTTTTCTCCCATTCCATAACTAAGCAAATCCGCACCGGAATCCAGCAGCACAGAGCGTTTCACTTTATCGGCCCAATAATCGTAATGCCCAAGCCTTCGTAAAGATGCTTCAATGCCACCGATAATAATTGGAATTTGCTTATATACACTTCGTATCAGCTTACAGTAAACAACGGTCGCATAATCCGGACGCTTTCCCATTACGCCGCCAGGCGAATATGCGTCCATGCTTCGCCGTTTTTTTGATACACTATAATGGTTCACCATAGAGTCCATATTTCCGGCTGTAACCAAAAAACCAAGCCTCGGTTCACCCAGGGCTGAAATACTGCCTGGATCTTTCCAATCCGGCTGCGCAACAATTCCAACCTTGTATCCATGCGCCTGCAAAACACGGCTGATAACTGCGTGGCCAAAGGACGGATGATCTACATAAGCATCTCCGGTCACATAAACAAAATCCAGCTGTCTGATGCCCTGCGCATCCATATCTTCCCTGCAGACCGGTAAAAAACCTGACATGCGATACCTCCTTTTCTTATATATTCTAAATTTTATTATTAGCTTTTAAACATATATTTCAATTTCTTTTTCTCCAGTATATTTAACAAATAATACGGATTAAAGCTAACTTCGCCCCGTCCTTCCAGATCCAGGTACATTCCAAAATGCAGGTGTACCGGAAAATTTCCTGTCGTTCCTTCTACTTCGCTGTACCCGGTATCCCCCATATATCCAAGCAGCTGTCCCGCCGTTATCTTCGCCCCTTCAGCAATCCCTTCTTCATACTCAGCCAAATGCGCATAATAGTAATATACTCCATGCCTGCTGCGTATTCCAATCCGGTAACCTCCCTGAGGCAGCCATCCTGTTTTTTCAACTGTCCCGTCGCTGACGCTGACAATCGGATAATATCCTCTCTGCTGAACGGATGCCATCAGATCACAGCCTTCGTGCCCTCGTACGCCGCCGTAAGTACGTTCCGACTGCCAGCTGTTTTCATACGTGACAAAAGCTTCTTTATGATCTATCGCTTCCGGAACCGGAAAACAAACTGCGTCAGCCAACAGATTCTCTATCATTTTTGTATAATCCTCATATAATTTTGTCTGCGCATCCAGTTCCAGGCTGCGCCACTGTTTCAGATCTGATTGCTTTACGGAATGGCAAAATAAATAAGCCAAAATATTCTCGCAAAGCTCCTTATTGTTTCTGATTTTAAAATCTTTTTTTAATTTTTTAACTAGCTGTTCATAAATATCAGGCGGCAGTTCAAATGCCCGAAGTGTAGAAAGCGCTTCCTCTTCCTGTGCCAGCTGAGACTCCTGTTCCTGTCCTTTGTAACTGTGCTCCAGATGACGTACCATGCTCACATCCAGACTAACAATAAGAAACAGCAAAATAATCCAAAAGATACGTTTTTGATTCATGTTTCCTCCCATAGACGCGTATACTAATAAAAAAAATACGTGCTCTCATGAAAAAAAGGTTATCTATATTTATTATCATGCTGTTGATCCTATTCATATTAATTTATCCGGATGACTGCGTAAAAGCTGCCGCAAACGGCCTTATCCTATGGTATGAAAATATCCTGCCGGCCCTGCTGCCGTTTACAATATTTTCTAATATCCTCATTCATTCCGGTTATCTGGATGATATGATATGCGCTGCCAGCCCGGTATTAAACCGCGTTTTTTTCCACCATCCGCAAGCTGCCTATCCTATCATATCCGGCTTTTTATTTGGCTTTCCAATGGGCAGCAAAACAACCGCTGACTTGATGAAAGAAGGCAAGCTCACATCAGAAGAAGCAAATATTTTGTGCGCCATGTGCAACAATATCAGCCCGGTATTTATCAGCAGCTACTTATTAATCGCGTCGCTTGGCATCTATGATAAAACCTGGACTACCTATGCTATTTTATATCTGCCTCCGCTCGTTTGCGGACTGTTCCTGCTGCGCCTTGCAAAGCCGCTTCCGCTCAAAAAAAATACGGCATCTGGATCTGATTTGAATTTTCAAATCATCGATGCCGGAATCATGAACGGGTTTGAAACATTGTTAAAACTAGGCGGATATATCATGCTGTTTTCGCTGTTGTCGCAAATATGTATGCGTTTGGCCGGAGACAATGAAGGCGCTTATCTCTTCTTTACTTCCATAACGGAAATCACCAATGGAATCCATGTTGTTGCACAAAGCAATACATATCCTGTAAACCTGAAATATCCGCTGCTCATAGGCATCACTGCTTTTGGCGGGCTCAGCGGATTTGCCCAGACTGCTTCCATGGTAAAAAATACCGGTATTTCCATGCGTTTTTATTTTATTTTCCGGCTGGTACAGACAGCTATCAGTTTTCTGCTTGCAGTCGCCTTTTTCTAATTGTCATACCTTACAAATCTACTGCTCCGGTTCCTGCATGGATTCCATATTTTCGGAAACTTCAGGAACCTCTTCCATCTGCTGTGCCGCTCCTGATTCCTGGAAAATTTCAGAAGGAGCCAGCTCCGCTCTGTTGGCAGAAACAATTTCCAGCATACGCTCCATATTCGCGCTCAACTGTGCAAAATTTGTTTTAAAAATACTTTGCGATCCGTTCAAAAGCTCCTCAATCGAGTTTAATAAAGAATCTGCGTATCCAATAGCGCCAAGCCTGATCTCATTGGCGTCATTCGTTGCCTGATCCATAATTTCCTGTGCCTGCCGCTGTGCAATGGACACAACTTCGTTGGCCTGCGCATAAGCCTGCTGCATAATTTCATGTTCTTTGACCAATTCATTTTTTTGGAACTGCGCCTGTGAAATAATAGTATCTGCTTTTGCATGGGCATCTGCTAAAATAGCCTCTTTATTGCTTATCATCTTCTGATAACGCTTTACTTCCTCTGGCGTCCGCTGCCGCAGCTCGGCAATCAGTTCCATCATTTCCTCTTTATTCACCAGAATCCTTGTACTTGAAAGCGGCTGAAATTTGCAGCTTTCAATATAGTCTTCTATTTCTTCTATAATTTGGTCTATTTTACTGCTCATAAGCAATGCTCCTTAATCTTCTATTTCTCGAAATCCCTGATCCCATATTTCTCATAAACGCGTGCAACAATCTGCGGCGGCAGAAAACGCGAAATATCTCCCCCGTAGGATGCGACTTCTTTCACAATCGTAGAACTCAAATAAGCATACTCCAAACGTGTCGTCAGGAAAATGGTTTCTATATCTGCATAGATTTCATGATTTGTCTGCGCTATCTGCAGCTCATACTCAAAATCAGTTACCGCGCGCAGTCCACGGACTATAACCGCAGCGTCTATCCGTTTTGCATAATCTACTAAAAGTCCGTCAAATGCATCCACCGTTACATTCGGAAAGTCTATCATCAGTTCTTTTAACATATTAACACGTTCCGTAACGGAAAACAATGCATTTTTTGCACTGTTGTTCAGCACACCAACGACCAGTTCATCTACCAGTCTCGAAGAACGTGCAATAATATCAAGGTGCCCCTTTGTAACCGGATCGAAACTGCCCGGATAGATTGCTCTTTTCATATCAGACCTCTTTTGAAACAAATATGTGTTTATTTGTTTTGTATTTTTTTTCTCTTACAGCCACAAGCCCCAGCTCTTGCAGATACGATACATCTGTTTCCATAGCCGCCTCGATGATAATGACCGCATCTTCCTTTAACAGCGACGATGACGCCAGATATGCAAGCGCCTCCCGTTCCATCAAACTACGATACGGAGGATCCATAAATATATAATCAAACGACTCATTTCCTTCCAGTGTACGCAATGCACTTAATACATCCATTGCAAGCAGCCTGGATCGATCTTCAAAGCGGGTAAATCGAATGTTTTCCTCAATACAGGCGCAGGCTTTTTTATTGTTTTCCACAAATACTGCGTGCGCGGCTCCCCTGCTTAAAGCTTCCAGCCCGATCTGGCCGCTTCCTGCAAACAAATCTAAAAAACTGCATTGCGCAATACCTGACTGAAGAATATTAAATAATGTTTCTTTGATACGGTCTGTTGTCGGCCGCGTATCTCTTCCTTCTATTGATCTTAGCGGTAAACTTCTGGCCGTTCCTGCAATAATTCTCATAGTTAACTCCTGATTTTATTATATATTCGCGCATAGCATCCGTTCCAGAAGATTCAGCGCAGCTTCTACTGCCAGATTACGTACCTGCGCGCGTTCTCCGGCAAACACATGTTCTTCTACAGCAGTAGCGTGATTCACATAGCAGCCAATATAGACAAGTCCTACCGGTTTTTCCAAAGTTCCTCCATCCGGTCCGGCAATCCCGGTTGTTGCAAGCGCAGCCTGCGCTCCCGCCTGTCTGGCTGCCCCCTGTGCCATTTCCAGTGCGGTTTGTTCGCTGACTGCGCCATATGCTTCTAATGTCTTTGGAGAGACGCCAAGCAGTTTTATTTTTGCTTCATTCGAATACGTAATGTATCCTTCTTTATAGACTTCTGAGACGCCTGCAGCATTTAACAGCCTTCCGGCCAGCAAACCGCCGGTACAGGATTCTGTCGTAGTAGCTGTATATCCACGCTGCTTTAACAATGCCACAACGCGTTCTTCCAGTGAATGTTCTTTTTCATATGTTTTATTCATAATTCCCCTTTCATCCACTATTCAAATCTTTATTTTAATTTTCATAACCAGCCATCAAAAATCCTAACCAGTCAGACATTTTTATTTATTTTTAATTTTGCTCTTTCATAACTTCTTTATTTTTATACAGATAATCTACCAATGATATTACTGTCAGAGCCAGTGAAACATACGTCAGAATGACTCCAATGACCACAAAAGCAGTATTTTGAATATCCAAAATTAATACGATAATCATCAACATCTGAAACGTAGTTTTAAATTTACCCCAATAGCTTGCCGCAATCACGATCTGCTGTTCTGCTGCTATCAGACGAAATCCGCTGATAATAAATTCTCTCGCAATAATGATAATTGCAATCCAGGACGCAAGCTTTTTCATATCAACAAGACAAATCAGTGCAGAACATACCAGTAGTTTATCCGCAAGCGGATCCATAAATTTGCCGAAATTTGTCACTAAATTGTATTTTCGTGCAATTTTTCCGTCAAACAGATCTGTCAGGCTTGCCACAATAAAAATGACTGTCGCAATATATTTTCCCTGATCCACAAAAGCCGGCGCCAACAAAAAAAACACAAAAAATGGTATCAAGATTACACGCAGCAGCGTAAGTTTGTTTGGCAGGTTCATAGTCTCCCCCTCCTTATATAGAAATAGCGATCCGACTCTTATGGCAGATATTCCGCCGTCAGATCGTAATCCAAAGAACCCGTAATACGTACCTTGACAAAATCCCCGGTCAGAAGCTCTGTATCTGCATCTGATATAAACACATAACCGTCAATATCCGGCGCATCACGGTATGTTCTTGCCACATAAATATTTTCATCGGAAAGTTTTCCTTCTACCAATGCCCAAATGATCTGATCTTTCATATCTGCAGTCTTGTCAAAAATAATTTCCTGCTCCAGTTCCATGACTTCTTCCTGCCAGGTAAGCTTGATCTCCTCTTCGACCTGCTCCGGAAATTCAGCTGCAGCAGTCCCCTCTTCCGGTGAATATGTGAAAGCTCCCAGACGATCAAATTCCATTTCATTGATAAATTCCATCAGCTCTTCATGCTGTGCCTGCGTTTCTCCCGGAAATCCGCAAATAAGAGTTGTCCGCAGACAGATGTCCGGTATTTCCCTGCGTAATTTTGCTACAATATTTTGAATATCCTGTTTGCTTGTCCGTCGTCCCATACGCCGTAAAATCTCATCATTTGAATGCTGAATCGGCATGTCCAGATAATGGCAGACTTTTTCATTTCTTTTGATCGCCGCTATCAGCCTGTCGTCAATTTCTTCAGGATAACAATATAAAATACGGATCCAGCGCAGCCCTTTTACCTGATTCAATTCATCTAAAAGCTTGTATAATGATTTTTCTCCATATAAGTCTGTCCCATACAATGTCGTTTCCTGAGCAACCAAAATCAGTTCTTTCACGCCTGCTTCTGCTAACTGCTCTGCCTGCCAAAGCAGTTCTTTCATCGGAATGCTGCGGTAATTGCCGCGAATCGACGGAATGATACAGTACGTACAATGCTTGTTGCATCCCTCTGCGATTTTAAGATAAGCATAGTGTCCGCCTGTTGTAACACTTCTTTTGTGATGCATCTGCCCTGGTATCGTTTCTAACGTTTGAAAATTTTCATACGTCCTGCCTTTTAATACTTCTTGTAAAGCATGTACAAGGTCAGCATAAGAATTCGTGCCCAGGACAGCATCCACCTCCGGTATTTCCTTGCGTATTTCCTGCTGATAACGCTGCGCCAAACAGCCTGTCACAAGCAGTCCCTTACATTTGCCCGTTTTTTTATAATCTGCCATTTCAAGAATCGTCTGGATACTTTCTTCTTTGGCATCATGAATAAAACAACAAGTATTGACGATAATAATATCCGCCGTTTTTTCATCATCCGTAATCATCCAGCCGTTTTCCTGCAGCGTTCCGAGCATAAACTCGGAATCTACCAAATTTTTATCACATCCAAGTGAAACAAAAAATATGCTGTTAACGTCCATTTCTTCCATAATAAAAACCTTCTCCTTGTAAAAAAGGTTGTGCCTGCCGCACAACCCTCTGTTTCAATCACACAAATAAGCAGCTATTCATGCTCTGCATATTCCTGCGTAATTTCTGAAATCCCGGCGCTATTGCTTATTCCACTGCTTTCGTTTGTTTCGCTCCCCTCACTCTCCTCATTCACTTTATCTGCCATATCATCCTCTCCGACGATCTTTACTTTCCCTTCGTATAGCTCCTGTACGGCAACAGATAAAGGCTTTCTGCCTGCAGCTTTTGCAATCATCGGCTCATCTCCGCCAATAATCTGTCTGGCACGTTTGGCTGTAGCAATTACAATCGAATACCTGCTGTTAATGACCGGTTCTTCCCCGATCTCTGTCTGGTCACTGTTTACAACCTGCATTAATTCCACATAAGATGGATGTATCATATTAATTGATCTCCTTTCCAATCTGCTGTAACACTCTATATAAATTCAGTCTGTTACCATCTGTATTCCATTATTTTTCCAATATGCGTTCCTCATTTCCAAAACGGCCGGCAAGCGTATCCGGCTGTAGCGCAGAAATAATTACGACCTGATTAACCGTAAAAATAACCGATCTTGTACGGCGTCCCTGCGTAGCGTCAATCAGCCTGTTTTCCTCTTTTGCCCGCTGAACCTGGCGTTTTGCCGGAGCTGAGTCCGGGGTAATGATACATAAAATTTTATCTGTATTAACGACATTCCCAAATCCGATATTCATTAACTTTGACATTGCAGATCACCTTAACCAAACTTCTTACTCAATATTTTGGATCTGTTCCCGCACTTTCTCAATCGAGGTCTTTAACTCAATGCCGGTATCCGATACCGCAAGATCACTCGTCTTTGATAAAATCGTATTTGCCTCACGGTTCATCTCCTGTGCAATAAAATCCAGCTTTCTCCCAATGCTTCCGCCTGTCAGCAGTTCTTTTTGAACGGATTCAATATGGCTGCGCAAACGAACGATTTCCTCATCTACACAGACTTTATCTGCATAGATCGTAACTTCTGCCGCAATACGGCTTTCATCTAACTGCTTATCTCCAAGAAGTTCTTTTACCTTTGCTTTTAACTTTTCATGATACTGCTCAATAATCTGCGGAGAATGCTCCTCGATAAAACAAACGTCTTCCAGCATCTCATCCAGCTTTCCCAAAAGGTCATTTTTCAGATTTTCCCCTTCTTTCGTCCTGGAATCCACAAATAATTCGGCAGCTTTGCGCACAGCTTCTTCCAATGCTTCTTTTAACTGTGTCTCATCCGCGTCCTGCTCCTGCATCGTAAAAACATCCGGGAACCTGGCCAGTGTACTAACCGTAATATCATCCCTGACCTGAAACGTTTCTGCCATCTGACGCAGATATTTCAAATACTCTCCGGCAAGAAGCTCATTATAGCACAACGCACATTCCGTTTCAGAAAAATCTTCATAAGAGACAAAAACATCTACTTTGCCCCTTTGAATATATTCTTTTAAAATCATGCGAATGGCGCTTTCAAAATTACTGAGTTTTTTCGGTATTCGGACACTGATATCCAAATATCTATGATTGACCGCCCTCATCTCTACCGTAATCTTCATCTTGTCTTTGACAGCCTCGTATCTGCCAAACCCGGTCATGCTCTTTATCATAATCTTTGTTCCCTCCACATTGGGATTACCGATTTTGAGTTGCTTTCTTTTTGCTTATATTTGCATAGACATTCTTATTATAGACATTTGAATGTTATTAGTCAATTTTTTCTTGGAAAAATTTGAAAATATTTTATAATTTCACGGTTCTGTTCTTTAGACCAAACCTTGCTTTAAAAGTGTATTATTTTTCCAGATGGGGCATCGAATCCTCGTCTCGGAAACAAAATATACGTCCTTTTCCCTCATGTTACGATGAGATATTGTTATCTACAGCTGTTTCGCTAATCTTCTATATCCATTGACAAACTCCTCAATATGGATTTATTTCCAACTTTTATTCCCAATTTTTTAATGTATTTGCCTGCAAATCAAACCCAAACCATGCATATGTCGGTCTATTAATATTTATTGAATCATAAATGATTTTTTTTGCTTTTTCTGATATTACATCCAGTCTTGTTTGCATAACTAGTGGATTAATATATCTTTTTTTCACATCAATGCTAACTGAATAATGCTCAAAAGGAGGAAAATCCCCTTCACAAATATGTGTAGCATTTCTAAAACAATAAAAAGCATCTTGTATCTCTTTGACACCACAATTTTCAATAAAACTAATAATTTCTGATTCCGAATATCTATATAAATCTTCTTCTTCTATAATTCCACAATTAATTATATATGCTATAATATCTGCAAAAAACTGCATTACTATCTTATCTTCATTACTTTGAAACAATGACCACATTTTGCTTGCACCACTTACAAATTTCTCTGCCTTTTTTTGAGATTGAAATGCAATTTCTGGATTCCCCTCCTCATTATTCAAAATAATTAAATTTCTATACATATCTGCAACATCATGAATACTCCATTCCTTTGTAAATGTCATTCCACTTGACAAAGTATATTCTAATCTATCTGCTGATAATTTTGGGGATGAATTGTCTGCAATAGGGTATTTCTTATAATCGCATACATCATCTACAAGTATCTTATCTTTTGATAAAAGCTCCATAATATGACTGGATTCAACAATGATATCCCTAGTCCTAAATTCTGTGGTTTCCTGTTTAAAATAATCTTTATGTAAATAATCAATACAATGACTAAAACTAGGAGTTGCGATATCATGGAACAATCCAGCTAATGTTTGTTTTTTATCTTTTGTAAAATTCCAAATAATTAAAGCAACACCTATGCTATGGTCCAATCTACTATAAAAAAATTTATTTTGAAATATATCAGTATAGTCTGTTCCACAATTCATTCCAACATAGCCAATACGTTGCATTTCAGGAACTTTAATATACTCATACAAAAATTCAGGCATATCATCAGATAAAATCTTAAAGTATGCTTTGATATTATCATCTGCTTTTTTCAGTTGTAAACGCATTTAATCCGCAAGCCTCTCTATCCCCGCAATATCCGGATGAATCGTCATGGAATAGTTCGTGTAATAAACAACGAACCCGGGAGCCGATCCATTTGGCTTTTTTACGTTTTTACGCTGCAGATAATCAATTTCCAGCTTTTCCGCCTCTCTGCCTTTTGAGTAATATCCTGCCAGCATAGCGGCTTCTTCAAATGTGCGGTCCGGTAATTCCTGCCCATTTGTTTTAACGATGACATGGGAACCTGGCATTTTTTTAGCATGAAACCACCAATCTCCCCCATTTGCATATTTAAACGTCAGCTCTTCGTTTTGATAGTTATTCTTTCCTATATATATATCAAATCCATCGGAAGAACGATAATGAAAAGGCTTGCTTTTTATCTTTTGTTTTTTATCGTGGCCTTTGCGGCGAATATATCCATATTCGATCAGTTCCTGTTTAATCTGCACCAGATCGTCTTCGTCAAGCGCAATGTCAAGCGACGTAGCGATGGATTCCAAATGTTCGATTTCCGCTTTTGTTTCTACGGTCAAATCGGATAATGCTTCGTAGGTCCGTTTCAGCTTATTATATTTTTCAAAATACTTTTTTGAGTTTTCCATTGGAGTCAGCTGTGGATCCAATGGAATTTGAATCGTTTCATTTGTATAATAATTTAAGGCTTCGAATGATTTTATGCCTTCTTCCAGACCGTATCCATAGGTATTGATAAGTTCTCCGTATACTTTGTATTTATCTCTTTTTTCCGTATCTTTTAACTGTTTGAGCTGGAGCTGATATTTTTTATGACTGCGCTCCAGTGCGGTTGATGTGATTTTTCGAAGATCTACGGATTTTTGCCGGATTCTTGTATACGTGTCACGCGCCGCATAAAAATGTTCGAGCGCTGCAGAGACAGATGTTGAATCTTCCCGTTCCAAATGCTGATATTGTGTCAGCCGTACGGACGAAAATTCAAACGGCCTGCGATTTTCAAAAACAATATTTGGATAAAATGTTTCTTCTTTGATATCATGCATCATCTGAAAAAACTGATCGCTGAGCCGTCTTTTTTCTTCTTCTCCAAAGCTGGCTGTCGGTGCATCGCCGTCCAATCCTGCCCGGTAGCAGATCTCGTTGGCTATACATGGACTGATTCCGGTATATGCAGTATATATGGCTTTCGCTGCTGTCAACGGTTTGTTTAGCGCCTGCGATTGAAATTGTGACTCGTCTGTAAAAAGCGGATTGAGTTTTCCCTGTGTTGGAATAAAATAATCCCGTCCCGGCAAAACTTCCCGTACAGAGCTGACCTGTGCGGATACATGCTTAATACTGTCAATAATCCTGTTTTTTTCATCTGTGAATATCAGATTACTATGTTTTCCCATTAGTTCGATCGTAAGTGTTTTTTTACGCACATCGCCCAGATCATCCAAATGTTCGATTTCAAAATGTATAATACGCTCCATCTGCGGCTGCCAGATTTTTACAATCCGCCCGTTTGCGATATGCTTGCGCAGCAGCATACAAAAATTTGGGGCTGTCATAGGACTTGGTTTATTCGTATCTGTAAGGTAAATAAGCGGCAAAGATGCGCTTGCAGATAAAAACAGCCGCTTCTGCCCACAGGCGCCTTTTAAAGTCAAAAGCAGCGCATCCTTCTCCGGCTGAGCAATTTTATAGATACGTGCGTTAAGCACAATCTGATTCAGTTCTGATACTAAATTTGCAATTACGATTCCGTCAAAAGCCAAAACGTTCACTCCCTTCTAATAACAGTTCAGGCCGCCAAACTGTTCCCTTCTACGGCATTGTAACGTAAATGCACAAATACCGCAAGTTATTTTCAACAAAATTTCCACAATCTGCCTCTCCTGCCTGTCATCACCAGCATAAGAAAATTTATTGCGGACATAATAGTCTTGTAAACAAACATGTTTACAACACTCAGGATAAAGGAGGCAATTAACTATGAGTAATCATTCTAATCAAAACGCAGTACCAGAAGCAAAGGAAGCATTAAACCGTTTCAAATACGAGGTCGCAGATGAACTCGGTGTGCCGTTGAAAAAGGGATATAACGGTGATTTAACTTCCCGTCAGAACGGTTCCGTGGGTGGTTATATGGTGAAAAAGATGATTGAAGCCCAAGAAAAACAGATGGCAGGAGAAGAATAATCTTAGATTCTTTTTATTCGGAAACCGCCAGATCATGCCATAGCATCAGATTTTTATCATTCACAGGAATATGAAATTTTCTTGCTTTGGTAAACAAAAAAAGAACTGATGCACTAAGATTGTTTAAAAGACTTTTAAAATCTAAGTGCAGCAGTTCTTTTTTTATAAATTTAACCTTTCCATCTGTCTTTCAAAATACTCTTCTGCCTTTCGTAAAATTCCTTCATGCTCCGGTAATGCAAGCTCTCTGTCGATGGAAAGAATCCTTTTTACTTCGTCCTGCGCCTGTTGAAGCGCTTTGGCGTCCTGATAAATATCTGCCAGCTGAAATTCCATATCCCCGCTTTGACGGATGCCGAAAAAATCTCCGGGACCGCGTAGTTTTAAATCTTCGCTCGCAATCTGAAATCCATCATTTGTCTGATTCAGCACATCCAATCTTTTTCCGGCTCCTTTTGCGTCTGACGTATTTATCATTATGCAATAAGACTGCGCCTCCCCGCGGCCTACACGTCCGCGCAGCTGATGCAGCTGCGCCAGTCCGAACCGCTGTGCGTCTTCAATCATCATCACCGTTGCGTTCGGCACATTTACGCCTACTTCTACTACCGTCGTTGATACAAGCGCCTGTATTTCGTTTGCCGCAAATGCTTCCATCACTTTGTTTTTCATATCTGCACGCATTTTTCCATGCAAAAAGGCAACTTCTATGTCACCGGCAAGCGCCTGTTTGAGTTTTTCGCTATAATCTATGACATTTTCTCCTTCTGCATATTCACTCGCTTCCACAAGCGGACAAATGACATATGCCTGATGTCCGGCTTCAATCTCTTTCCGTATAAATTCATATGCATTTGGACGCCAACCGCTGCCGACGACACAATTTTTTATCGGAAGCCGTCTGGCCGGAACTTCGTCTATGACAGATATGTCCAGATCGCCATATAAAATAATCGCCAGCGTACGCGGAATCGGGGTTGCGCTCATTACAAGAATATGCGGACTTTCTCCTTTTAACGAAAAAGTTTCTCTCTGTCTGACGCCGAACCGATGCTGCTCGTCTGTAATTACAAGCGCAAGATTGTCATAAACCGCTTTTTCCTGAAACAGCGCATGGGTGCCGACAATCATGGCATCCGGAAACAACTGCATCCGCTCATAAGCTCTGCGTTTTTGCTTTGCCGTCATAGCCCCTGTCAGCAAAACGAGATGTGTTTTTATGCCAAACAGCTCTATGTACTGTTCAAACGTCTCATAATGCTGGGCAGCAAGCACTTCCGTCGGCGCCATAATCGCTGACTGATAGCCGTTTGCCGATGCCAGATACATAGCCAAAAATGCTACGATTGTTTTCCCGGAACCGACGTCTCCCTGTATCAAGCGCTGCATAATATAGGGCCCATGCAGATCTTTTTGAATGTCCTCTAATACCCGCAGCTGGGCATTGGTCAGCGTGTAAGGAAGCTTTTCCAGCAGCGGAGAGATCAGGTCGTTATCTTGAAACTGATAGATGTTTTTGAGTTTTTGCCCTTGTTCTTTTTGCAGATGCATATATAATAAAAACAAAAAAAATTCATCAAATACAAGGCGTCTCCTCGCCTGTGTCAATGCCTCAAAATCTTTCGGAAAATGAATCTGGGAAACTGCATAATTGTATTCTGCCAATCCTAATGTTTTCTTTGTTTCAGCAGGCAAATAATCCGGCAGTAATATCCCCGCATCCAAAACCTGTCGCAGCGTTTTTTTATACAGGTTGTTTGTAAGTCCCGTGGTCAGGCCATAAACAGGCTGCAGGGAATCAGCGACCGCCTGATACTGTTCCTGCGTATAGATCACCGGCTGCTCCATCGAAAGCAGCCCGCTTTTGTCTTGTACCGTTCCATATAAAATAAATGTCTGGCCTCTGACCAGCGTATTACGCACATACGGCATTCGAAACCATAAACATTCCATTTTTTGATTCTGATGCGCAGCCGTTAAAATCGCTATCTGCATAGACCTTGTCCGTTTTACAATCACAGGCGCATCCACACGGACAATGACTGCCTGCTTGCGTCCTACAGCCGCTTCGCTGATTTCAACCGGTATTGGGAACTTCGTATATTCTCTTGGAAAACGAAGGAGTATATCACCGATGGTGTATACTCCTGTTTTTTGGAACAGCTGTTCTGTCTTAGCTCCCACGCCCTTTACGCCGCTAATCGGTGTCGTAATCTCCATGGAAACCACCAGCCTATTCTACCGAGATCAGATAATAGTAAATCGGCTGTCCGCCATACTGTACTTCCACCTCAAGATCCGCGTGATTTGCCATAATCTTTTCTGCAATCACATTCGCGTCATCCTCTTTGACCTCTTCTCCATAATAGATGCTGACGATTGCAGAATCATCATCAATCATACTTTCCGCCATCGTAAGCGTTACCTGTTCTAACTCTTTGCCAACTGCAAGAATTGTTTTATCGCCGATTCCCATATAATCATCCTGACGGATTTCCTTATCATCAATCACTGTGTCACGTACAGCATAGGTTACCTGCCCGGTTTTTACATTTTTAATCTCATCCAGCATACGTGATTCGTTTTCTTCTGCCGTCTGTTCCGGAATAAAATTAATGAGTGCTGTAATTCCCTGTGGAATCGTCTTTGTCGGTATGACGTGCACCTGCTTTTCTTCGGACAAAGCCGCTGCCTGATTTGCCGCAAGTATGATATTTTTATTATTCGGCAATACAAATACATGATCTGCCGGTACATTTGCAATTGCATTTAAAATATCTTCCGTACTTGGATTCATCGTCTGTCCGCCTTCGATCATATAGTCGGCGCCAAGTCCGCGGAAAACTTCGCTTAATCCCTCTCCAACCGATACCGCAATAAAACCGATATCTTTATGCTCGCTTACCTGTCCGTTTAACGGCTCTGCAGCCTGTGACGCTGCCTGCTGCGCCGCAAGCTTCTGTGCGTCTTTAATCAGACGTTCCTGATGCTCTTCACGCATATTGTCGATTTTAATCCTGCTTAAAGAACCATGTGTCAATGCTTCCTGGATCGCGAGTCCCGGATCATTGGTATGTACATGGGTCTTTACGATTTCATCGTCAGCTACAACCACGATCGAGTCACCAATGGATTCCAAAAATGCTTTATACTTACGCTCTGCATGATCTGTCAGCGGATGGTTCAATACAATAATAAATTCCGTACAATAGCCAAACTTAATCTCCGCCTCTGTCTCTTTTGTAATCTTTCTGACTTCCGCTGCCGGCCCTGCATCAATCGCCGTATCGATCTCCTTGCCAAGCAGCGCGTCATAAGCCCCCTGCAGGATCACAACGAGCCCCTGCCCGCCGGAGTCTACTACCCCTGCCTGCTTTAGTACCGGAAGCATATCCGGTGTTTTTTTCAAAACACGTTCTGCTTCTTTGATTACTTCATCCAGAAAACAGACAAGATCCTCTGTCTCTTCCGCCATTTGAGCAGCTTTATCTGCGGCTCCTCTTGCAACGGTAAGAATTGTGCCTTCCTTTGGTTTCATAACTGCCTTGTATGCAGTTTCTACTGCTTTTTGTACCGCAGCAGACAAAACCGGTACCGTAATCTCCTGTTCTTTTCCGATCACCTTTGTAAACCCACGAAACAGCTGAGACAAAATAACGCCTGAATTACCTCTCGCTCCACGAAGTGACCCGGAAGAAATCGCTTTCGCAATCGATGCCATATCCGGCTGTTCCAGTGCGCTTACTTCCTTGGCCGCTGAAAGAATCGTCATGGACATATTGGTCCCGGTATCTCCGTCCGGAACCGGAAAGACATTCAGCTCATTAATCCATTCTTTTTTCGCTTCCAGATTTTTTGCTCCATTTAAAAACATTTTTGCCAAAACCGCAGCATTTATTGAATTGATCTCCACTTTCAACTCCTCCTTAATCGATCACGCGCACGCCTTCAACAAAAATGTTGATTTTTTTGATGTGCATTCCTGTGAATTCTTCTACACGATATCTGACCGTACTGATTAAATTGTCTGTCACCGTACTGATACTGACGCCATAGGAAATGATTACATGAAAATTAATCGTAATCTCATTGTTCTCCTCAATGACCACATTTATACCATGTGTCAGATAATCTTTTTTCAGTAATCTGACAATGCCGTCTTTTACATTTACCGCAGCCATTCCTACAATACCAAAACATTCTACTGCAACCGATCCCGCATAAGTTGCAATTACTTCGCTTCCGATGACCACCCTGCCATATTCGTTTTCAAACTGCCCTTTCATAGCATACCTCCAATCATTTTCATAAATTCATAAAAACACCAGTTAGAAAATATTATAACCGCTTTTGACCAAAAAGAAAACATAATTTTTACATTATTCAAAAAAATTGAATTTTTCTGGAATTTCTCCTTGCATTTGTGTATCTCTTCTGATAGAATAATCATGTTGTAAGTCTGAAAAACCTGTCAGATTTAAGAATTTAAAACACTTGATCACGCAAGGAGGTGTTCCTATGGCTAAATGTTCCGTTTGTGGAAAAAGCGTTCTTTTCGGCAACAATGTGAGCCATTCACATAGAAGATCTAACAGAATGTTCAAACCAAACATCAAATCTGTCAGATGCAAGGTGAATGGAGCTACAAAAAAATTATATGTTTGTACTTCCTGCTTAAAATCCGGTAAAGTTGAAAGAGCATAGGATTTTAGAACGTATGAAAAAAGGCTGCTGCAGCAAAACGCTGAAAGCAGCTTTTTTGTATAGCCGCGCATACCAGCTGCCAAACTTTTGTGGACTAAACAGAAGGCTGTCACATATACTATATAGAAAGAATATCTTTTTCAACATACTTTATTAAGAATCGAAGTGGAATCATGAAAAAAATATGTGGATTCGCTATGTTTTGGATTGCAGTGGGCATGGTCATTATGTTATTTTTAGAAAGTGTATGGCTCGCAGTATTCATTATTTTTGCACTGTTAATCTGTGGTTATAACCTGTTCTGCGGGTAATGTATTTGTATAGCCAAAAGAGAGATTGTTGCGTAAAGCAAAATCTCTCTTTCATGAATCTTTTTTTAGTTTAGATTATCTAATAAGCATTGCAAAAAAATATGATTTCTAATATCAGATTATTCAGATATTTTTTCGTTCAGCGCATCTCCCAGCTGGCTTTCCAGTTCATCCGCTGCTTTTTTCTGCGCCTCAGCATCCACTTCTTTATTTTTGTCTTTTGATGTAAATTTGTTTACAAAATCCGGTATCATATCCAAAATCTTTGTAATTCCATCCTGATTTTTTACATTCACAAGCTTCGTAGTTCCATTTTGAATTACTAAAACAGCGCTTGGAGTAATCTTTCCTCCCATACCGCCGCCGCCATTGTTTTTGTTTTCTCCGGTAAACGCACCGGCAGCTACACCAAATGCAACATCTACGAGCGGAAGAATAATCGTTTCACCGATATGAACGGCGTCTCCCACTACAGTTTTTGTTGTAATAAAGCTGTCCATTCCTTTAAATAAGGATGCGACCGTTGAACTGAAACTATTGTCTGACATCTGTTTTCCTCCTAATCATTGTTCTTCTGCACCAATAAAGCGCATATGATCCTAACTCATTTGAAATTCAAATTATGCGCCGCCTCGTTTTAACAATCTGCGCACGACATACATAAACTTTTTGTCCCGAAGCAGCCGCAGCAGGCTAAGTAAAAATACAAATACTGTCACCCTCCCGCGCGCCAGTATTTCACCTTCCACATACCATTTCTCCGACGTAAAGTCCGGAGCTATACTGCATGGGTAGCGATAGATCACAGGCATCAGGCTTATCACACCGGTTGCCATCCCTGTAAGCGCCGGATCTGCCAGAGAAAAGGAAATATCTGCTTTCAGCTTTCTTGGCTTATAGCTTTTCAGCAGTTTTAAAAGCTCCGTCCATAAACGGCTCAACGCATGACGGTTAACTTCATCGGTAAACTCCTGATGGAAACGCCGAAACTGCGATCGGATTTTACTTAAAACATTTTGTTTGGATTTTTGATTTTGTTTCTCTTTTTCTTTGGACTGTTTTATTTTCTCATGCTTTGGATTCCCATGCTTTGGATTCTCATGCTTTGGATTCTCATGTTTTCGATTTCCATGTTTTAGGACTCCATGCTTTCGGTTTCCATCATTTCTTTGTTTTGACTTATTTTGTTTCCGGTTGTTTTGCTCCAAATGGTCTTGCCCTGGTTGATTGATTTCTGATTTATCATTCTCAAATTTTTGCTTTTTTATTTCCTCTGATGTTGAATCGTTTTGACATATGTTCTCTTGCGTTGGTACGAAAGAGTCTTGTGTTATAGATTTTTCTGTTACAGATTCTTCTGTTACAGAGTCTTGTGTTATAGATTCTTCTGTCAATGATTCTTGCAACAAAAATTCATCTGTTACAGATTCTTGTTTACTGCTTTTCTTATTTTTTTTAGCATTCCTGTTTTTATGATTCTCGTTTTTATAATTCTTACTTTTATGATTTTCTTTTTTACGATTTTCCTTTTTCTCTGCACGTTTTGCCAGAAATTTTGGAATATCGATCCCGGCTACCCGAATGTGATTGGTTAGCCCATCCGGTCCATACTGCATGGATACATACACCAGATGCAGCAGCCAGCTTACTTTCAGCTGCAGCCGCAAATCAGCTGCCGGATTCTTCTGCCCGGGTTCCATACCCCGCTCATTCTTTGCCAGTACATCATAATGTACCGGAACAAATAAAACAAGCAATAACGCTGCAAGCAGAATGATAAGCAGGATCAGCAGCAGCCAGCCAGCTATTTTTAACAGCATCAGCAAAAACAGTCCCATTGCTTTTATCATGTGCCGCCACCTGCCTTTTGCTGCAAAATATACCGTTTCACCTGAAACTCGCCCGTTTTCTTATATACATCTGTCACAATCTTTGCCGCCGTCTCCAGCGCGTCCTCATAACCTTTCGCCAAACCGACGATATACAAATTCTGCTTTGGATAAGCTTTTTGGCGAAGCTCTCTGGCCGGAATAATTTCCAGCAAATTGTTTTCATATCTGCACAGCACAATGACAAAGGCATTTGTAAAACATTTATCATGACTGATCTTCCATTTTAAACGTCTGATTTTTGCTTTTTTCTTAGAGATACTTTCCCCAATATACAAATTTTCATACCAAATCATCCAGACTCCTTGCGGCATCCCCGCTTTTAACATCAGCCAGCCCAACAATACTGTTTGTATATTCATCCTTAAATGGATATATGTGGATACACCGGCCCCTTACAAAAGGACTGGAGCATACACAGTCCTTTTGCCCGGTTCTTTCGAATCGCTAAAAATATTTTTTGCTTCCCCACAAATTACTTTTCTTCAAGCTAAGATATTCATTGTAAGCCTGTTCCAATATTTGCTTTTCATTCGAAAATTTCAGCAAATGATAAGCTTCATGAAACTTATAGTAACCGGAGTCCACAAAATACTCTTCCCATTGTGGCTTGCTGTAATAATTGTCCGCCATCATCAGATACCAATGGACCTCCTTTTCCACCGTATCCTCCGGAACATTAAAGGTATACTGGCTTTTACCAATATATTTGATAATCGCCGCACTCACACCGGTCTCCTCCAATACCTCCCGCGCGGCAGTTTCTTTATAATCCTCGCCCTGCTCAACGGTACCCTTAGGAAGAACCCATCCTTCGTACTTGTTTTTATAGTTTTTATAAAGCAGCAAAATCTTACCACGGAATATTACCACACCACCACAACTCGTTGCTTCTATCATTACAACACCTCCTGATGTGGTTCTTGTTACAGGTACAAAACTTCACCTGAAAACAAATAGCTAATCAGTAGTATACCCCTTTTTTGATTCTGATGCAAGAAAATCGTGCGCCTTTTTTTATTTCTTCTTAAAATTATAAAAAACAAATACTCTCCCATTGTCTATTGTTTCTTGCAAAGCCGTTACAATCCCAAATAACTTACGCATAAAGTCTTCCTTTTCGTGAAACATCTCCAAAATAAATGTCACATTTATTACTGCTCAGACCAAAAGCGCTTAAAATTGCTCTTATTTTTATCTTTACTCATTTGTTCTTCTACACTTTGAACTTCTTCATTACATATTTACAAATTCAGGACATTATGTTATGATAATTAAAATAAATTAAGAAAGGAGATAAATAAATGATTTTTAAACATAAATTATTTTAAAATTAAATTAAAAAACTGTTTTTGAAATGAGCGCTAACATGACAAATAAAAATGATGAACAACTAAATATTGCAAATTTACAAAATACAATGCCAGATAAAGAATCAGTAACGTATTCTAATACCTATAATATCAGCTGGTTAGGTTCCTCCATAACTCCTAAAGCATCCTACAAAGGAAAAACTGTTAAATTTGCAGTTTCTATTTTTGGACCGCAGGGCGCGGTTTTTTATGTCCGCGGTGATATCGGAAAATTAAATTTCAAAGAAGCATAAAACAAGGAGATGGTTAAAATTTTATTAAAAAATAAAATAAACAGAACTAAAAAATTACAAAAAAAGCAATTTTTACTGGTTTCCTGTACATTATTTGTAATTCTGTGCGGCTGTTCCACAGAAAAAGGCCAAAACCCAACAGCCAAAGATACGATTAGCCATGAAACAAACTATGCAAATACAGACTCTGGTACGCAAGTAGATACAAATGAAGATATGGTTCCTTCACCGATTAATTTTGAACATTTGAATACCGTCCGTACCATAAATGAAAACGGTATTTCCTATTATAACATCAGCACCTCAAAAGAATCTCCCCTTCCCTTAAACGAATGGGCAAAATTAGATATTTTAGCAGAAAACGGCTTGTTTTATCCTGCTTATATTCGCTTTACAAATGTCACAAGAAACAGTAATGCAATTGAAAATCACATGAAACAATATATGAAGACGGCGCATTCGTCTGCATCATTTTATGGACAGCCATCAGAATATGATGAATATGTATTAATGGACTATGATATTCTGATTGGAAAAGACGCGTCTGCTGACAAAACATCATTCGCGTTATCCGCAGTCCGTTTTCCGCTGCGGCTGTACTCCACCATGCAAAACGAAACATTTGCAAATGACCATTTATCCATACACGACAGAGAAAATTTAGTTACAGATGTTTCTCTTTCTGACACGGACCAGACTGCATCTCCCGGCACAACAATGAAAAAAACAATACTATGCAGCCTTCCAAAAAATTATACCGCATATGGAATGATTGTTCCTTATATAAATACGCAGGGTTCTACCAGTTCGATCTTTTTCAAATTAGAATATTAATACTCAAGCATTTTCCCAGCCTCCAGTGTTTTTGAAAGCTCTTTTTACAACACTAATATAAATTTTGAATAGCGGATCTACCGCCTGCTTATTCTTTGTTTTTTATTCATCCGTCATCTATAAGTTCGACTGTACAATCGTTCATTCTATGACCAACTGAAACCAAGCCGGAAAATCTGGGTATATTACCATATCTCCATCAGATCTGTATACTGCAAAACAGTTGAATGATTTTGTATTATCATAGAAATAAACAGTATCACAATCAGACATGATATATTTCAAATTCAAAAAAGATTCCAAATACCGTTTTTGAATATCTATATCCGGGATACCATGTCCGCCATTTTTTACGCGTTCTTTAACCCTGGCTTTTGCTATTTCAACAGAATCTACCCCGACATAATGTATCTCTATCTGATAACCCAGACACTTTGCTTTTTTAATGCTTTTTATAATAGATTTTCCGCACAATGTTGTCTCTTGATTAAAAGATCGTTTTTCCCCTAAAAGCTGCCGCAATTGTCTCACTGCAATTTTTCCGGCTTCCATTACATCAGAGGGATTTCTCCAATCACCAAAATCCCGTACTATTTCATCTATATTAATCCGGGGCATATCATGCAGGTTGTCCAAAATATGGTATAAAGTAGACTTTCCTGCACCATTAACACCAGCAATCAAAATATATTTTGGCATTAAAACAGCTTCCTTTCAACCACAATTTTCTGCTTTTTCTGCAATAGATAATTCCCCACTATCCGATAAAAATTTCTTTGGTCTTCTGTTTCGGCTTTCACCATAAGCAGCAGCGTATCTGCCGGTGAAAGTTTATCTATCATATCATCATAAACTTTTTCATATTCCTTTATATTACACATAACACAGCATCCTCCTGAAAAAAATTATAAATTCGAAACTCCTCTTTACAATACTTAACTATAGTTCCACACACAAATTCTACTTACATATGATTTCGTTGTAGAAAGCACTTGTAAATACTGGATTACAGAAAATAACGTAGGTAGAAAGCATATGGTGTAAATAGAACCTGTTGGACTTACAGCATGTACTGAAAATCCAGTATTTAAGCAGTTTCCTACGTAAGTCAAAAAATTATGCGGAATTATAACTAAAAAAACTAATATAATTTAGCAGACTTTTATTATAACACCTAACTAATATTTTTTCACTCCTTTTTTTCATTATTCCAGCTGTTTACAGATTAATGAAACTCCCCACAGCAAGCTGCGGGGAATTAAACCCTCTTTTAGGTTAAATTAATCACGAATATCATTCTATTTCCAATTAGCAAATGGAATAAGCTTTCAAAACTGACACGTCTGTTATAAGCATTTCCACAGTAGAATTTTAAGCTTCGGAATAGTGGCGACTGTCATTTTGTATATTATTATTTAGTTTTTGCTACTTTATGTCACACAAGCATTGTCAATAGGCTTCACACTTTTGGTTAGGAAGTTATGGATGACTGCAGCAATATGAAATACGAGTGTTAATCTATTGAAAATACGCGTCAAAAACCGCTTTTGCAACAGGCGCCGCATGAGCGCCTCCTGTACCTGCGCCTTCCAAAACGACAGCTACAACCAGATCTTCCTTTCCTTCTTTCGATGCGTATCCCGTAAACCACGCATGACTGTCTTTGGCGCTTGTAAATTCCGCTGACCCGGTCTTTCCGGCGGCTGTATAGCTTTGTCCGTTTAATGCGGTCGCTGTTCCGTTTGTTACGACTTCCCGCAAATACTGTCTGAGTGTCTTTGCTTTTTTCTCTGTCAGCAGCTGCCCATACACTTGCGGCATAGTTTCAGACACCAGCGTTCCTTCGTAGTTGGTCACCTTATCAATCACATATGGCCGCATTAATACCCCGTTATGGTTCACCGCAGCCATCACAAGCGCAAGATGATATGGTGTGACAAGCGTTTTTCCCTGTCCGATGGATGTCTGCATAATTTCCCATGCAGATGCGCCGGAGGATAATGTATAACTGCTCTGTTTATACGGAAAATCACAGGGCAGTTCAGAATTAAACAGCAGTTTTTTATTGGTCCCGGCAAATTTGTCCAGGTTTAAAGACAACCCGATACTCGAAAAAGACGTATTACATGAATGAGCAAATGCCGTCTTTAAATCTTCCTGTCCATGTACGGCATTTCCAAAGCAATGAATCACATTTCCATCTTCTGTTAAGCTGCCGCCGCACTGATACGCATAGCCTTTATAGTTTTTATTCTCTTTCATATATTCCAGCAGCGTAAATATTTTAAAGGTGGAACCTGGCGGATATAACCCTTGCGTCACACGATTTAACAGCGCCGAAGAATTTCCGCCGGATGCGGTAATACTGTCCCAGTCTGATGCGATCGTGTTAGGGTCAAAATCCGGCTTGGATACCATTGCCAGTATTTTTCCGGTAGAAGGCTGCATGGCAATGACTGCACCCTGATAGCTGCCAAGCGCTTCGTATGCCGCTTTTTGTACACGCAGCTCTAACGTTGTTACGACGGTATCACCAATATTTTTCTTATCCTGCAGTTCATTCCATATTTTCTCCAAAAAGAAAGCATGGGAGCGAAGCAGCTGGAAATTATTCATAGACTCAATGCCCGATTTCCCGTTGGTACTGAACCCAACTGCATGTGCAAACATTCTGCCATATGGATAGCTCCTGGATTCGGCGCCGTCCGATGCGGTATTTGTCGTTGCAAGCACCTCTCCCTGTGCGGATAAAATGTCACCTCTGCGGATACGGTCTGCAAATGCATCTTGTCTGGCATTATAAGAACTGTTGATAAACGCTTCACTTTTTTCAACCTGAAAATAAGTAAAATATGCAATCATTCCTAAAAATATCGCAAGAAACAAATAAGTGACGACCGCAAATTCCCGGTTTCTGACTGAATTTTTCACCGGATATTTCTGCTTTTTATTATCATAATCCTTCACATGGTTCAATAACCCTTGTGCAGTATAGTTCATTCCACGTTTCGAATTTTGTTTTTGAGAAATCTGTTCTGCTTCTGTACGTTTTTTTGATTTTTCCTGCCGGTACTGTTCACTCAGAAGTTTTTCAACCTCCCTCTTGCGTTGCTTTTCTTCCGCTTCTTCCAGATCCGCCTTCCTAAAACGTCCTTTTATCGATCTTTCTTTTATTGATTTCTCTTTTATAGAACTTTCTTTTATAGAATCTCTTTTTCTGTCACTGGTTTTTCTTCCGCTGTTTTTCATGCTGCTCTTTTTTATGGAATCCTTATTTACCGAATCTCTATTTACTGAATTTCTGTTCATGAATCTAACCTTTCGTCAAACTCTTCTCCATCTTCTCTTAAAATATATAGTCCCTGAATCACTGCAAATATAATAAACGTGCTGAGTAAGGAGCTTCCGCCATAGCTTACAAGCGGCAGCGTTACGCCTGTGGACGGGATAAATTTCGTTACGCCGCCTACTGTTAAAAACACCTGAAATCCGTATACCGTACCAAGTCCTAACGCAATCAGCTTATAAAACTGATCGTGCATCTGCATCGCAATATTTAAAAACATCAAATAACAGCTGGCGCATACCATAATCAGACAGACTGCAAAAATACCGCCCAGTTCCTCTGAGACTGCCGCAAATACAAAATCTTCTTCCACAATCGGGATTTTATTTGGCATCCCCTGATATAATCCCATGCCAAACCATCCTCCGGTACCGATCGCAAACAACGACTGGCATACCTGATAGCCCTCATCGTTAATAACTGACAGCGGATCTTTCCACGCCGTAACACGTACCCTTACATGGCGAAACAGTTGATAAGCCAGGACAGAAGCCGCACTTCCACTTACAAGCCCGCTGATAAAATAAAACGGATTGCGGGTCGCTACGTACAGCATCACAAGATACGTAATAAAAAAAATAAGCGCAGCGCCAAGATCTTTGGATACAACGAGTACCAGCACATGTACGGCTGCTACCATCGTCGCTTTGCATACCTGCGAAAACTGTGTAGATTTGGCAAACATGGATGCTGTAAAAAATACAAACAGGATTTTTACAAATTCGGATGGCTGGATCGCAATGCCTGCTACCTGAAACGAAAGCTTTGCTCCATAGCTCACCGAGCCAAGTACTGCAACTGCCGCTAACAGCGCAATGCCAACGACCGCATACAGCCATGTCAGCCTGTCCAGAAAATGCAGTTTATGGATAAAAAATGGAATAATCATTGTAATGACCACCGCCGCTACCGCAATCTCATACTGCCGTACCGCCTTGTCCGGATGAAGACGGTATAATATTACAAATCCAATAGCCAGCAGCATACACATGTTGTTAACAACAAGCCCGCTGGCACGTTTATAGATGTATTTATAAATAATCAAAATGCAGCCAAGCAAAGCTGCCTGCATCACATAAGCAATCCATACATTTACTGTCTTTTGCACAGCAAAAATAACAGCAAATGCATTTAAGTGTATCAAAAAGATCAGTTTTGCCTGTTTTCTCAAAATCCGTTTCAGCCGTCTTTGTGATTTTTTTCCATTTAAAGCATGGAAACAGGTAAAGGTATAACATGCAAATAAAAAGATCATCAGATATTTTGACAATTCGATCATCAGATGTTCCATGATTTCTCCTACTCTACGCCACGTTTATAATGGCCATTTGTATATGCACCAATGACAGACATAAGATCCGTCGTCTGCCGTTCAAAAAATGATGTTCTGACACAGTGCAAAATCCGGCTTACCATCTGTTTGGATTCGGTTGTAAAACATAACCTGTATGCAGCAGGATGTAGTTTTTTAATTTCTTCTGCCAGCTGGATCAGTGACATCGGCTGTGCGTTATATATCGTGTTATAACATTCACTGCAGACATTCCGAACCGCAAATTCCTTTGCATAACGGTCTTTTAAATAACACAGGCCATTTGTCTTTGTACAGCGCCCCATTGTTTTTTTGATACACTGCGCACTGGTCATTAATGGCAAATACCCATAAACAATCAGCTCGCTTGCAGTATTATTTCTTGCAGACAATTCCTTTTTATTCAATTCCAGAGGAACCGTATCATAGCTCCACCCAAGACTGCAATAGCTCTCTTTTGTCTCATTCGAATACGTATACAGGCTATGGTCTAAAACACAGCATTGTTTATCCGCCTCCATCTGTTCCAAAAAGCCTAACTCATCCATCGTTTTTGCAAGATAGCCGTCCACTCCGCTGTTACAAATATCCTGCCACCGTTCTTTATAAAAAGCAGCCGTTTTGCTGCGCAGTACCGGAGGCAGAATGAGAAATGCCTGTTTTCCTGCCGCATGAATACGAGCGGTATGTTCTTTTAATTGTGTGGGAAAATGCTCATGTCTATACATGGAACTGTCCAAATAAATGCGACGGATCCACTCCTGTTCCAAAACAGCGCAAAGCTGCTCAGCCTGTTCCACTGCAGCTGTAAAATAAGTCTGGACATCCGTATCCTTGTTCCCGCTTTTTAGAGCAGCATCCTGCTGCCGCGGATTTTGCTCAGCCACCGCATCCGGCACAGCTCTGCGGCTTTGCCGCAACATATTCTCCTCCAGCTGACCAAGCGCCTTGCGGCGGAGCTGATTAAGCATCTGCTTCGGCAAAAAGACATTTGGATCCATCTGTATATCGATCTTTTCTATTTCAAACGGCGTATTTCCGGTTTTGGAAAGCTGTGTCAGAATCATTTCCCTGCTTACCGGCTGCGTTTGTGCTGCCTGTACAACGCCATGCTCTGCCGATACCAAACACCCCCGGGAAGACACTTTAAATACCGCCGGTTCACCGATTTTAAAACAAGCGGATGCCTGTACTGCAAGCTTTTTCTCATACGCATAGCTTTTATTTTGATCGAATACAATGCTCTTTTCGTATCTTGGATGTGTCATGGTTATCATATCCGCACCGTTATGCCTTTTATAATAACCGCCTGTAAATCCGCTGCGGTTTCCGGCCTGCAGCAGACCTTCATAATCCTGTTTCGTTACACACACAAAACCTTTTTCCATATAATCATCGATATATTTTCGATAAAGAGCGGTCACTCCTGCAGCATATTCGACCGATTTCATCCTTCCTTCAATTTTAAAAGAAGTAATACCTGCTTCGGCTAGCTGTGGAATCTGGTCGATCGTACACAGGTCTTTTGGACTGAGCGGATAACCATTTTTCCCGAGCGGTTTTCTTTCTTCATCCAATATCGTATAAGGCAGACGACACGGCTGTGCACAGCGCCCGCGATTGCCGCTCCTTGCGCCAAGCAGACTGCTGAGCAGACATTGACCCGAATAGCAATAACAAAGCGCTCCATGTACAAAACATTCAATTTCCACGTCTGACTGTCTTCGAATCTCACGAATTTCTTCTAATGACAGTTCTCTTGCCGTAACAATTCGTGCAGCGCCCAATTTCTGCAAATAGGAAACACCATACACACCGGCAACTGACATCTGCGTACTAATATGCACCGGCAAGTCCGCAAACCAACGACGTATATGCTGCATCACTCCAAAATCCTGTACGATGACTGCATCCAATCCCTGTAAATAATAGGGCAGCAAATATTCATACAATGCATCCATCTCAGTCTGTTTCAACAGTGTATTGACTGTCAGATACAATTTTTTGCCATGCAAATGCACCAAATCTATCGCTTGAAGCAGTTCTTCCTGTGTGAAATTTTCCGCAAACGCCCTTGCACCATAACGGCTGCCGCCGGCATAGACTGCATCTGCTCCCGCCTGGACAACGGCTTTGCATATTTCAAATGAACCTGCGGGCGCCAGCAGTTCCGGAGCTTTCCTGTTCCTTGGCGCATGAATCTGCCTGCTGCTATCCTGCTTTTTATCCGTCACTTTTTTCATATGCCTCTCCATTCCTGAATCAAATCCGCCACTTTTTCTATATGCCCCTCCATTCCTGAATCAAAAAGGGAACGGATTGGCTCCATCCCCATTTTTTCATAACCCTATTCTTTCATAGCAGCTGCAGGAATCACCATTTCGTGTCAGCGCTTTCGTTTTTTCCCTTTTTTTGATTTTTTCTTAAACTTTTCTGCATGTTCCTGCCGTTCCAGTTCCGCTATCTGCTTTGCGAGAGCTTTTATTTCAGGATCATCGTCTTCCGTAATTTCTGACATGACAGATGAAATATATTCATCCTCCTCATCCGGTTCCGGCATAGGGCCTTCATCTGTAAGCTCATGTCTGGCCGCAGGCGCCAGTAATTCTTCCAGCTCTTCTTTGGAAAGCTCAGGCATTGTATGCTGCGGTTCCCTGATTGGGCCAAGCAATTCTGTTAATTCCTCTTCGGATAATCCGGGTGTCAGCACAATGGAGCTTTTAGATGACGAAAAAAGTCCCTGCGCCGGATCCGGTTCCGGCTCTAAAGCCTCTTCCATCACAGGCTCCTTCTCCAATGAATCCGACTGCATAGAAACTGCTAGCTCCTCCGGCTGCTCCTCTGTTTCCGAAATGAATGTCTCTTCCGGCTGCTTCTCTGTTTCGGAAACTGCTAACTCCTCCGGCTGCTCCTCTGTTTTAGTAACTGCTAACTCCTCCGACTGCTCCTGTTCTGTCAGTTCTTCGTCAGATGCAGACTTTTCGACATCAGCAGAATGAAGCGTCATATCCTCCTTAGAAACTTCTTTTTGCTGCAAAGACTTTTTTTCCACGTATTCCTCATCAGAAAACTCTTGCGATGAAAGTTTTTCGTGTAATTCTTTTTCTTGTAATCCTTCTTTAGATAATCCTTCTTTGGACGGTTCTTCTCCTAATAATTCTTCTTTGGGTGGTTCTTGCCTTAACAATTCTTCTTGGAAAGTTTTTTCATTTGGAAATTCTTTCTTGAAAAGTTCTTGATTGGAAGGCTTTTGATTGGAAGGTTCTTGGTCGGAAGGTTCATTCTTGGAAGATTCGTTATTAGAAGATTCCTTATTAGAAAATTCTTCTAGTGGTTCTTCTTTTGAAAGCTCCTCCATCGTCTCATGTATCGCTTCCCGCAGCTGTGTTACTTCTTCTTTTGAAAGCTCTGTGGGAGTCAGATAATCTTCCCGTTCTTCTGCTAACATCACTTCCTGCTCTGTACTGACTTCCGGTTCCTTTGGTTCAGAATCTTCTTCCCCCGCAGCAAGATCTGCCTCTGAATGCAATTCAGTTGTATTGACATCAGCTGCTTTTGAATCCCCACTTTTCGAATCTGTATTTTTTTTCTTCGAAGCGTTTGCTGTTGTCGTCGCAGCGCCAAGCAGTGCGTCCGCCAGTGTCGTTTCCAGTTTTTCTTTATTCAGCCGCAGCTCTTTATTTACTGCTTCAACCTCGCGCTTTTCCTGTTGGGTAAGACGAAGCATTTCTTCGAACTGACGATTTCTTTCTTCCGCCACTTTTGCATTGCCTGCTAAAAGCTGATATTTTTCTTCCAGCTTTCTATAGTTTTCCTCCAGCTGGCTCTCTCGTCCGGACTTCTGGTTGCGTTCCTGACGTTCCCGGTTCAGCTTCTCGAGCAGTTCTTCCACTTTCATCTGTGTATCTACGAGCTCATGCTTTAGTTCAAATAAATCTTTTTCAGCTTTTTTATAATTTTCTTCCGCAGCTTCAAACTGCTTCTTTGCTTTAAAGAAGTCGTCCGCAATATTCAGCTGAATTAAAATGGACTTCATATCATTTGGAATCCTGCGGTATTCATCCCGTTCTGTAATTTCAGAAATCTTCGTATTAATATAGGATGCAACATGCTGAAGATATCCTTCTTCTTCATAACCGCTCAAAGTATATCCTTTCCCTGCAATCATTACATCCGTACTTTTTTTAGCAGCCATCGCTTTATCCTCCGTCTATCCATTATACAGACTTCTTTGCGGAAAAACAACCATTATTTTGTAATTCCAAAGTGCTGGTAAGCAAAATCTGTGGCTACACGGCCTTTTGGCGTCCGGTTGATGAGCCCGTTCTGCACTAAAAACGGCTCGTAAACATCTTCTATCGTGCCGGAATCTTCTCCAATGGCCGCTGCAAGCGTATCGAGCCCGACCGGGCCTCCGCAAAACTTTTGAATAATTGTAAGCAAAATGCTGCGGTCATTTTGATCCAGTCCCATTTTATCCACTTCCAGTAAGTCCAGAGAAAACGCCGCCACTTCTTTTGTAATTTCCCCCTGATACTTAACCTGTGCAAAATCCCGTACGCGTTTTAACAACCGGTTTGCCAGACGCGGAGTCCCCCTCGAACGCCGAGCCAGTTCATACGCTCCTTCCATATCTATCCCTACCTGCAGCTTTACCGCTGAATGCAGAATGATTGTCTGCAGCTCTTCCACCGTATAAAATTCCAGGTGATGAATCACGCCGAACCGGTCACGCAATGGTGCTGACAAAAGTCCGGCCCTCGTCGTTGCCCCTACAAGCGTAAAATGCGGTAAATCCAGACGTATGGAGCGTGCCGTTGCGCCCTTTCCAATCATAATATCAATCGCATAATCTTCCATCGCCGGATACAGCACCTCTTCCACCTGACGGTTTAACCGGTGAATTTCGTCTACAAATAAAATATCTCCTTCTTGCAGTCCGCTTAAGATTGCAGCCATTTCCCCCGGTTTTCCAATCGCCGGGCCGGAAGTAATCTTCATATGCGTACCCATTTCATTTGCAATAATTCCTGATAATGTCGTCTTACCAAGTCCCGGCGGGCCAAAAAACAGCACATGATCCAGCGCCTCTTTGCGCTGCTTTGCCGCTTCAATATATACTTTTAGATTTTTTTTCGCTTTTTCCTGACCGATATATTCATCTAACGTTTGTGGCCTGAGACTTTTTTCCACAACAAGATCTTCTTCCTGAATCTGGGTGGAAATGACCCGTTTTTCCATATGCGGAACCTGTCCTTTCTAAAATACGTATCTATATATATTCTATCATCTATATCATCGCCATATTTTTCAACGCCTGTTTTAGCAGCGCTTCTACTTCCATATCTTCGGTAACCGCTATGCCGTTTAATGCTTTCAGCGCCTCCGAAGAAGAATAGCCAAGCGCAGTCAGCGCCATCACGGCCTCCGCTTTCACGCCTGACGCATCTGGCTGTGCTTCCTGTAAATGAGCCATCTTCTGCTCAAACGCATCTTCCAGGCTGATTTTATCTTTTAATTCCAAAATCAGGCGTTGTGCGGTCTTTGTGCCGACGCCAGGCGTTTTTGCAATTGCTTTTGCGTCATCGCCAAGTATCGCAAACCGCAGATCATCCGTATTCATCACAGACAAAATGGCAAGCGCATTTTTCGGCCCAATCCCGTTGACCCCAATTAACAGTTTAAAAATACGCAGGTCATCTTTCGTCAAAAAGCCAAACAACGTCATTGCATCTTCCCGCACCTGAAGCCAGGTATGTATTTTGACTGGTTCCCCCATTGCAGGCAGACGGTCCAACACCTGCCCGGGCACAAACACCTGCCAGCCGATACCGGATACGTCAATTACGATGCTATCCTGCATAATATCGGCTAAGTTTCCCTTAATATAAGCTATCATTGCCCCTCCTTATTCCGACCCGTTCCTAAGGAACTGTTTCAAAATCCTGGTTTTGGCAGACGCAGCAAAACCTCCTGTGCCGCAATGCCGATCAAAATCCCTGTCAAAACGCCTGCAAGCAGCAGCAGCGGAAAATAATAAAACAGATTCAGATTCTCCACGACAACCGCAGCCATAACAATCTGTCCAAAATTATGAGCGATCCCGCCGGCTGCACTAATCGAAAGGATACGGAACTTTCCCGTCCGTTTTAACAGGGCCATCATACAAAAGCTAAGCAAACCGCCCGCGAGACTGTACAAAATACTAAACAGATTTCCAAACAGCAATCCCGCCAGTACAATCCGAAGCATCGATATTGTCAGTGCATATTTGCACCCCATCTGATACAGAGCCAAAATCACTACAATATTGGTAAGCCCCAGTTTCACACCGGGAATCCCAAAATAGAACGGAATCAATGATTCGATATAGCTGCATATGAGCGCAAGCGACAAAAACAGACCCATATATGCTGTTTTTTTCATTTGGACAACGCTCCTCTCATCGTGATATGGAATCCAGGCCTGCATCCTGTTCCCCCTCAATTTCCACTACAATTTTATTCGGCAGACAAACGATCGTTTCTCCCTGCCTGCATATAGCTCTCTGATGGACACAAAGCTGATCCGGACAATCTGCCTGTATCATTTTCGCTTTCCGGTCCGAAATTTTAAGAATGTTTACTACTTCTCCTTCTTTTTGAATCGGAATCTCCTGATCGCTTGTCAAACGGTAAGTCCCATACAATTGTCCATCTGACAAAATCCGTACCTTTGCTCCGTCTTTTTGTACCAGCAAACGAACTGCAAGCAAGCATGTAAGTCCTGTCAACAGCAGAATACCAATCAATACGAGATCCGCTTTCGTCATTCGTTTTATGCTGTTCTTTTTCATGCTGTTCTTTTTCATGCGATTCTGCCTTTACCGTGATTCTGCCAGTTTTCCATAATAATAAAATCCACGGCACTCTTCTAACCGCACCATTACCATTCGGCCAATCAGACGGGCGTCTCCCGGCAGGTGTACCGTAGAATTATTATCCATTTTTCCGGTTACAAGCGATGTATCATGGTCGTTTATGCTTTCCACAAGCACTTTCTGTACGCTGCCCGTCAGCTTTTCAGATTTTTGCGCCGCTATTTCCTGTACTTTTTTCAGCAGCCGGTCAAAGCGGTCTTTTACAATCTCTTCCGGTACCTGCTCTTGCATATCTGCCGCAGGAGTTCCTCTGCGCCTGGAATAAATAAACGTAAATGCAGAATCAAATCCGACTCGTTCCACTACTTCCATCGTTTCCAGAAAATCTTCTTCCGTTTCTCCCGGAAATCCAACAATAATATCTGTCGTAATCGCAATATCCGGCATCGCGTTACGTACTTTTTCCACAAGCTCCAAGTACATCTCTTTACTGTAGTGGCGGTTCATAGCCTGCAAAATACGAGTGCTTCCAGACTGCAAAGGCAAATGCAGATGACGGCATATTTTTTTAGAATGCGCCATAACCGTAATCAATTCCTCTGATAAATCTTTCGGATGTGAGGTCATAAACCGAATCCGCTCAATCCCGTCAATTTTTTCCACCTCCTGCAACAGCTGCGCAAACGTAACCGGCGGCTCAAACGTCTTACCGTAAGAATTCACGTTTTGGCCAAGCAGCATAATTTCTACAACACCATCTTTGGAAAGCCGTTCGATCTCACGTAAAATATCTTTTGGTTCACGGCTTTTTTCTCTTCCCCGTACATACGGCACAATACAATAGCTGCAGAAATTATTGCATCCAAACATAATATTCACACCTGATTTAAATGGATATTTACGTTCAACCGGAAGCTCCTCTACGATCTGCTCTGCCCTGTCCCACACATCAACAACCATATGGTCTGTCTCAAAAGACTGTACCAGCAGTTCTGCAAATTTATAAATATTGTGTGTCCCAAACACCAGATTGACAAAACGATAGCTCTTTTTTAGCTTTTCCACTACTGCAGGCTCCTGCATCATGCAGCCGCATAACGCAATCCGCATGTCTGGATTTTTCTTTTTCAGATTATGGAGATATCCAAGCCTTCCATACACTCTGCTATTTGCATTTTCTCGAACCGTACAAGTATTATAAATAACAAAATCTGCCTCTTCTTCTGTTGTTTCCGCAAATCCGCAAAGACTTAAAATCCCGGAAAGCTTTTCCGAATCTCTGGCATTCATCTGACAGCCGAAGGTCTGCGTACACGCGGTTGGGCGACGGCCATTTTTCTTTTCAAACTCCCGCACCCATTCCCGGCATTTTGCCATAAAGTAATATTGGCGGGCGGGTTCTTCTGTGGGCGGCTCCGCGTTGATATCTATTTTATCCAAATCCATTTCATTATACATTCTTTTGACTTTTTTCCCTTTCTACCATATAATTATCGAAAAAAAACGGGTTTTTTACCTTACAGCTTTCAATGCTTCTCTCACTCACCAGATAGTCCATCCTTACATCCCATTCATGCACCGGCAGCCTTTCAGCAATTTGGCATTCATAAGCGCATCCTGCCAGTTTTACACTGTCT
This sequence comes from uncultured Eubacterium sp., assembly GCA_910584595.1. GTDB lineage: Bacteria > Bacillota > Clostridia > Lachnospirales > Lachnospiraceae > Eubacterium_J. The sequence continues at coordinate 3,816 of CAJUBQ010000005.1, read as the reverse complement.
CTGTCCGCAAAATAACGGTCATAATACCCTTTGCCATATCCAAATCTTCCGCCTGCCCGGTCAAAAACAACTCCGGGCACAAAACAAAGCTCTGGCAGCTGATCGATCGGCGCCTTTTCATTGCTTTCCGGCTCCATCACATGAAATCTGCCTTCCTGCAATGCATGCAAATCAAAAACCTCGTAAAAATCCATCCGAACGGCGCCTGTCTTTGGCAATGCAATCCGCTTTCCGCTTCGCAGCGCGTGTTCCATGACAGAAAGCAATGACACTTCATTTCCAAGCGGATAATAAAAAAATATCATATCTGCCTGCTGATACAGCTCCCATGCAAGAATTTGATCGCAAATCCTGGATGACAGCTGACGAACCAGCGAAGCAGACATTGCCTCTCTTTGATGTTTATAGCCGCTGCGGATCTGATTTCTTTCTTTTTTTTGATCTGTAAAAATATTCGTTTGTTTTTCTATCATATCGTTCTTATCATTCCATTCATTCCTATCGTTCCCATCGCTTTTCATGATATCAGATGATACCTAATCCCTCGTCTTCTTTTTTTGTTCATATCTTTCTCCAAGGTTTACAATGGTTCCGTCTTCCATCTCCATATCGATATTGTTCAACTGGCTTTGGATACTGCCGCGGATAGCTGCCACATACTGCTGACGCAGCATCTGCTGCTCTTTTTTCTCTTCGTCCGTCAGTCCTTCCGCCTTTGATTTATGGTATAATTCATTAATTCGACTAATATTTAAATCAGGCATTTCCTTCCCTCCTGTTTTTTATTCATTCACAGATGCAAAAATTTCAGACAGCTTCCTCATCTATGAAACTGCTGCCTGGCCGCAAATATATTTTTCATAAAAATCCTCGGTTTCTAACGGCCGGTCGTAATAATACCCCTGAATAAACGTCGCCCCGGCATCTTTTACGATCCCAAGCGCCTGCTCCGTCTCCACGCCTTCCGTACACACGTCGATCTGCATCTTTGCACAGTACGTAATAATAAACTCTACAAGGGTACGGTCTTTCGGACGATCCACAACGGTTCGAATCATTGTATAATCCAGCTTTACAATATCTGCCGGAATTTCTTTTAAGACAGTCAAAGAAGCATATCCCGTTCCAAAATCATCCAATGCTATTAAAATACCCGCATCATGATAACTTTGTAAAATCTCTCCCAGGCTTTCATTATATTCAATTCTGCAGCTTTCCGTAAGCTCCGCAACAAGCGTATCATGCGGCAGATAGTATTCGTCCAGCTTTCCGATCACATAATCTTTAAGTGCAGGATCTATGAGCTGAATATAAGAAAAATTAATATTAATATGCGGCAGCTTCGAAGCACCATGCATCCGGTTCCACTTTGCCACACAAGAAAGCGCCTGATCGATAATCCACCTACCTACCGGTATGATTTTATGCGTCTCTTCTAAAATCGGAACAAAGTCCATCGGACCGGCTTTTGGAAATTCCTCATTACACCAGCGCAGCAATACTTCTGCAGAATGCAGCCTGCCGGTCTTTGCATCAATCACCGGCTGCAGCACAATGCGAAACCCTTGGAAGCCTTCATCAATGCTGCGCATCAAAGCTTCATTTAACCGCACCCGCCGGCTACGCTTTTCATATAAATCTTTATTGAAAAATATCATATCCCTGGATTTTAACTGCTTTGCGTAAGATAGTGAATAAAACAAATTGCTCTGTATCTGGTCAACCCCTTCGCCGTCTTTTGGAAAGACAACTGCGCCGATATAATACTCCAAATGAATCAAAACACCATCAATCACCATCTTTTCCAGCTTTTGCACAAGCACTTTTTCACATGCTGCCAAATCTTTCTCTGTTCCTTCCATACAGACTGCGAACTGTGCGCCGTCCATCCGGTAAGCATGTACTTTATTGCCTTCTATTTTAACTAATTCTGCGCCAATCGTCCTTAGCGCCTTATCTCCGAATTCATATCCATAATTAGAATTAATCTGCTTAAAATTATTAATATCAAACAGCATGGCGGCTCCATGCAGTCCCCGTTCAAGCATTTTCGATACATCGCTGCGAAATCCATAGCTTGTCCATAGCCCGGTCACCTGATCTACTTTATTAATCGTCCCCATATTCATAACATACCCGGCAAAAAATTCCGGATTGCCATCTTTGTCATAATTCATATACCCCCGGCAGTGTACCCATACATACTCGCCGCTTGCGATTGTCACCCGGTACTCACAGTTATGATAAGGGGTTACATGCTCAGCCATTTGGATAAACGTCTTCTGGTAATCCGCAAAATCATCCGGATGTACTTTTGCATCCCATAAGGTGGACGGTGATAAAATCTCACCTGGAAGTCCGAAATATTCCACCGCGTACTTCGACCACCTTGCAACATTGCTTTTCAAATCTGCATAATAGAAAAAAACACGGTCCGAACATTCTACTAACGTGTCAAAAAGCCGAGAATCCGGTTCTGTTAATACTTGATTCATAAAAACCTCCTGTTCCTGCTTTTATCTTGAAATCAATGCGATGGATTTTGTATAAACCATAACAAGGAGATTTTAACATAAGTGCTTGCAGAAAGCAAATATTTGACAATACACTGCTCATTTTTTATAATGAAAAAAAAGATGCTGCAAAGAAATCGGCAAGAAAGGAATATACCTATGGTCTTAAAAAAAATCATCTCCGGATTTTTTGCATTGTTCACGCTTTGTCTGTTTCTTTCCGCCTGCGGAAAAAAACAGCCCATCAGTCAGTCCGGATTTTATTTTGATACGGTCATCTCTGTCACACTCTATGACTCATCAAAAACAAAAGAACTGGAGCATTGTTTTGAACTTGCAAAATTATATGAACATGCTTTCAGCTCTAAAATCAAAGACAGCGATATCAGTAAAATCAATCGTGCTGCAGGCAAGCCTGTCCGCGTAGGAGAAGAAACCGTGGAGTTAATTGAAAAAGGGCTTTCTTATTCCAGGCTCAGCAATGGCAAATTTGATCTTACCGTCGGAAAGCTGACAGAATTATGGGATTTTCACGCCGATACGCCAAAACTCCCGGATGCCGCTGCCGTAGCGAAAGCTATCCGCACGATTGATTACAGAAACGTTATCATAAACGGAACAGAAGTCACGTTGACAGATCCAAACGCGGCGCTTGATCTTGGCGGTATCGCAAAAGGCTATATCGCTGATAAGCTCAAGCAATATTTGCTCTCGCAAGGCATAACAAGCGGTCTGATTAACCTGGGGGGAAATGTGCTTACCATCGGCGAAAAAGAAGATGGGAGCGCCTATACCATCGGTATCCAAAAACCATTTGATAAATCCGGCGCACCAACGGCCACCGTATCTGTCAAAGATCTAAGCGTTGTGACGTCAGGCGTCTATGAACGATATTTTGAACAGGATGGAGTCCGCTACCATCATATTCTGGATATATCCAATGGATATCCTTATCAAAACGAACTACTAGGCGTTTCTGTGATATGCGCAAACTCCGCAGACGGAGACGGATTAAGCACTACCTGCTTTGCGCTTGGGCTTGAAAAAGGGATGGAACTTATAGAATCTTTAGAACATACAGAGGCGATTTTTATTACTTCCGACCAAAAACTGCATCCTTCGTCCGGTATTGGAACAGACATACCTATGAAGCGGATGGGTGGAGATGAATAGATATATTAAGCGGAAATACATCAATTTACAAAAAGTGTTACATTCTGGCTACTCGGACGCAGGGAGAGAAAATCCGCCCCGTCTGCTGTGTCCGCTCCAGAATGCAAGAAGCCCTAAGCATTCTGCATCC
>CAJUBQ010000004.1 GCA_910584595.1 uncultured Eubacterium sp. | reverse complement strand
AACACTTTTATGTAAATTGTTGTATTTTCTCTTAAATTCGCGCTTATGGGACAAATCCCCTTTCACAGTGTCCGGGAATCCAAAAAACGCTGCATTTTATCAAGACTGCTGCATACTTCAGTAACAACGTATACGTCCAATTACTCCGCCCGGATATGAATCCTGACCGCATCTCCATAATACCCGGCTCCTGTGACCATCTGTACGGTTGAATCATTTAGCATACTGCGGTTGTAAAAATGTATATGCCCGGCAAATACAGCTGCAACCGCACTGTTTGATTCAAATACTGCATCCAAAAGCTTTTGCGTTGTTTTATTCGGTCTGCACGCAGTCTCTCCAAGCAATACCCTGCAGCGGCCATGTTCAGAGAGTCCCCATATATCATCTGCCTGCTGTTCGAGTGCAGAATTTTCATACTGCGGCTGCAGCGGAACATGCATGACAAGGATCACAGGCTTTGTTCCTTTTAAATATGGCAACAGAGCCTTTACTGCTTTTTTGTCAAATTGATTGTTTTTATCATTGATCCCTGCCACAATCAAATCGTCAAACTCATGAATGACATACTGCTGTGCCGTCCCCGTCAGATTTTTCAGACGCGGAAAGTATTTTTTATATGCTTTTTCAGAAAAATACTCATTTCCATATTCAAAATCATGGTTGCCTGTAATATACAGATAGGGCATACGCAGACGCTCCATTTCTTTTTCTACAAAATCAATCGAAGCATACATTGCCGAATCTGTAATATCCCCTGCAAAAATCGTAAGGTCTGCCTGATTCCGGACAGATTGTGTAATGAAGTTATGAAAGGTACGAATCGCCTTTTTTTTACTCTCACGCTCAAAAGCTTCTCTGCGCATCTGCGCCTTTTCCAACAGCTTAGGGTCTCTGTCGTCACACAGGCTGATATGAGTATCCGCGATCAGCAGAAAATCATAATCGTGACGGATACCCGCAATCGTCACCTCTTCTTCCTGTATCTGTATTTTGCCTAGCTGATCTGCTTTATTTACTGCAAAACCAAGGAAAAGCGCCGCACATACCAGTATTACCGCCCGCAACAATCTTTTATGTTCATTTATTTTTCTATACATCATCTCGTTCTCCATCAAATTCACATACGATATCATCTCGTTCTTCATCAAACTCACATACGATTACAAACAAAATCCAAAAACATCCAAAAGGAAAAAACGGGTTCAGCATACTGAACATTTTGTCACTCTGTAAGTCTGAGAAAAGAACCAATGTAGATTCGGATTCAGATTTATTACATTATAAACGATTTATAATCAAAATACTACAAGTATTTGCTTGATCGGTTAAATTCTATTTCTGTTCCGCCAGAATTTTACACTTGCTGCAAAATTCTCACTTTCACCAGCCCCAATGATATGATATGATACAAAAGAAATATCATAGAATCATAAATTATCAGAGGAGCAGTCTATGCAAATAACCGGAATTATTGCTGAATACAACCCATTTCATAACGGCCATGCCTTCCAGCTTGCACGAGCCAGAAAGGAGACAGGCGCAGATTACATCATTGTAATTATGAGCGGTAATTTTGTGCAGCGGGGCGCTCCTGCATTATTAGATAAATTTGTGCGCGCAGAAATGGCTCTTTTGGAAGGCGCAGATTTGGTCGTCGAACTGCCGCCAATATGGTCTTGCGCAAGCGCCGAATATTTTGCCGCTGCAGGCATCCGCCTGCTTTATCAGCTTGGATGCGTAAATACGCTTTGTTATGGCTGCGAGACGCCTTCTTTAGACATCTATACAAAATTATGCGCTATTTTAATCGATGAAACGCCACAGTATCAACAGCTGCTTGCCAGAAGCTTAAAATCCGGATGTGGATTCGCACGCGCCAGGGAAAACGCTTTGCTATCGCTGCTTTCGGATGCAGATGCAGCCGCGGCAGCACAAATTTTAAAAAATCCTAATAACATCCTTGCACTGGAGTATTTAAAAGCAATCGCAAAAGAATCTGCAGACAAAAAAACATCTCAAATGCACGTACACCCGATTTTACGGCAGGGGCAGGGCTATCATTCGGACCTTTTGCATGACAGCCTGGCATCCGCTTCTGCTATCCGCAGGTTTTTAGCCAATGATCCCGCAGCAGATGTACGCATCCTGCAGCAGGTTCTTCCTGCCGCTTCCTGCAGGCTGCTTTTGGATTACAGGAAACGACACCCATTTTTATATGAAAATGACTGCTCTCAAATGCTTCATTACTGTCTGTTAAAAAACGCAACCGCTGGCTTTTCCCAATATGCAGACTGCACACCACAGCTTTCCCGCCGCATCTGCCGAAATCTGAAAGACTACAACGGATTCACGAACTTTTGTGCGCAGATAAAGTCCAAAAATATCGCTTATACAAGAATCAGCCGCGTTCTTTTGCATATTCTTCTGGATATCAGGCAAGACAGTTATACGCACTGGCAAAACCGTTCCTACGTACCATATGCAAGAATGCTTGGCTTTCGAAAAGAATCCAAAGAACTGCTTACGCACCTGAAAAAAACTTCTTCTATCCCTTTGCTTTCACGTGCGGCTGATGCAGAAAAAATACTGCCGGATGCGGATGCTGTTTCTTTTTTTCATCAGCATTTGTTTGCGGATGCGGTATATCGTGCGCTTGCCTTAGAAAAAGGCGGCTGTCACATCAGACAGGAATATGAACAGCCAGTGAGGATTGTCTGACCATTATTGCCGCTGTTCCCGCCTGCGCGGCTTACAGCGCTCCGTAACCTTTAACCCATCCTTTAAAAACGCCACGCGAATCTGTCCGGAACGCATCGTATACTTTGTGATGCCGCTATGTGTCTCTATCACCGCTGCCGCTTCCTTTCCCGGATGCCCATAGTCATTAGCTTCAGCACAGGATATGACCGAAACAGATGGTTTTAGCGCCTCTAACAACTCCTGTGCATTCGAACTGTCTGACCCGTGATGCGCTGCTTTATAAAAGGATACTTTCTTTCCCTTTTGCTCTTGTAAAAGCCTGCGTTCCTCTTTTTTTGAAATGTCGCCCGAAAAAAAGCCGCGATATCCGCTGTCTTCATACAGCAGCGTCAGGCTGTTCGCATTCCGATCATTCGAAATCTGTCCGGATGCAGGCGATAAACAATAAAAACATGATTTCAGAGAACGGAGCGTATCGCCCTTCTCCAAATATCTGATTTTGATCTGACATTCTGATAATTGCTTCATCATGCTTTCATAAGCCTGATCCTGCACCGTTTCGCCTGCTAAAACGACTTCTTCCACCGGATACCCGCTTTGTACGATTTCTAAAAAACCACTCGTATGATCCTGGTCCAAATGTGAAAGGAACCAGCAGTCAATCTTGGCAATCCCCTTCGACTTTAAAAACGGCAGAATCCGATAAGTCCCGACCTGCCTGATATCCGTACTGCCTCCATCTATCATTACATTGCTTCCATCACTTGTACGTATATAAATGCCATCTCCCTGACCAACATCCAACACTACCACCTCCTGCTGCATGGGCAGCGGCGCTGACAATACTGTCAGACATGCCAGATATCCAAATCCGACAATTTTTTTACAATTTTGAATCCTCTGCTTAAAATGACAGTCTCTACGCCGCACCGTTTGCCGTATGCTTATTGCTAACATTACACTCCCTGCCAAAATCAAATAATATACTGCCATTTGCCATACTTTCGGCTGCCCTGTTACACATACTGCACCCGGAAAACTTAAACACCATTCACCCGCTTTTGAAAAATACTTCAATACAAGCGTACATATGGACAGCATTGTTTCCGAAAGAACTCCGCCCGCTGCGTGCAGGCCAAAAACCCCTCCGAAAAGCCCTAAAATAAGTACCATCCCCATAAACGGAATCACAAACAGATTCAGCAGCAAGGCATATATCGGAACCTCAAAATAATACCACGCAGTAAGCGGAAGCGTTAGCATCTGCATCGACAGACTTATGACCATTGTCTCTGCCAGCTGATATTTGGGCATGCAAATCTGACAAATTTCTTTTCCAAGAAGCACACCCGCTACTGCCAGAAACGAAAACTGAAAACCTGCCAAAAACAACGAACAAGGATTTTGCAGCAAAATGCATGCTGCCGCCACAGCCAATCCTGTCATGCTGTCATAAGCTCTGCCGCAGCACGACGCACCAAGATACATTGCAAACATCACAACTGCACGAAACGTAGACAGTCCATATCCTGTCATGATGCCGAATAACACAAGCAATCCCAACGATACCGCCGAAGACATGATATATGAAATCCGTCTGGCACGCAGCAGCCGAAAGACTGCTGCGCCAAGAATCGATATATGAAGACCTGAAATAGCTAAAATATGTGCTATTCCACTCTTTCTATACAGTTGTTTGATCTCTTCTGACAGCAGCGATTTTTCACCTGTAAGCATCGCACACAATACACCGGCTTCCTCCGTGGGCATATGAGACTGATACACCTGAATAAGCCTTTGCCGCCACCCATACAAAATTTCCTGCAATGTGTTCCTGCTGTCATCTGCAACCTGATATGTATTTTGATCTGCATACATTTGAAACGCATATCCCTGATTATGATAATAAGCGCGTTCGTCAAAATTTCCATCATTGCGCGCTTCTCGAAAAAACTTGATTTTTCCGGATATGATAATGATATTTCCGATAACCGGTTCACCCGATTTTAGATTTGTATATAGAATACTATTCCCACAGTAATAAATATCCTGTGAAGTTTTCAGATAACTGTCCGCAAGCCGGACCGTCCATGAAATATTTCCATCTTCTGCCTGTTTTGCCTGTTTTTGTGTAATGCGTCCCTGCAGAGTTGCTTTTTGTCCATCTGAAATGCCTGCCGTCCGGTCTCGCATTTCTTTGGATACCAGATGCATCCGCGCTGCTCCGGTTAAAAACGCGAGCAGCAAAATTGCCGCCTGCCGCAGCTTTTTTTTCCGGAGAGACTCTCTATGCACACATAATCCCGCAATGACTGCCGCGGCTAAGACGGACGTCACGCTTAAAAGCAGCCCGCCATTTTGCATCCCCTTCGACGACAAAATTCCAAAAATAAACAAAATAACTACCTGACAGGGATATCTGTTTATCACCTGTATCTTCATCCTCCTTATTCTTTTTCACTCTTTTGCTGTATCCTTTACATCTTCTACTACGACTGCCCTGCTCTTTCCGGCGCTCACATAGCTGTAATCTTTTTCATACATTTGAGACAATTCAAAATCATCCCGATATTTTCCACTCGTATCTCCATTGATCGATATCTGCACCCTGTCTATATGATCGAGTGACGTCAATGAATTTACAATAGAGTAAATAACGACAGATTCTAAAATTTCATAATTTTGATTTTTAAAGTTTTCATCCAAATTTACATAGCAGGATCCGTCTACAACAGCGACATTGATTAATTTGGTTTCTTTTGGAATGGTACCCTGCGCTTCTTTGCTTTTCGGACCTGAAATCAAATGCTCCATCACCAGTTTTTCCATAGAAATATTGCTGTTGTAATAAACCTCCTGTGTTTCCCGGATCAGTCCGTCCCCTGCTTCATTCGCAAAGTACAGGTTAATCGTGGCGTTTTGATAAGAATTAATCTGTTCTCCCGGATTTTCCACAAAAGAATCAATGGTCATCGCACCTACATCTTCGTCTCTGCTGTCTTTTAAAGGTTTGCCTTTTACATAAAAACTGACACTCTCAATTCCTTCTATCTGCGTCATCGTCTTTACAATTGCAAGCCGGCATAAAATCTCCGTAACTGGCTCCATTTTATCATAAAAACTGTTAAAATTAAGATATAAACAATCCTGTTCCACTTCCCATGATTCAATACTGACGCCTTCAGGAATCGCTTTGACGTAATCTACCGTATCGGTGTCTGTGCCAAGCCGGTCTAATAATTCCTGAATCAATCCGTCCACAGAAGCATGTTTTGGTTCATAGCCGGACTGTATGGTCTGTGTCTGTTCATTATCTACATAACTGATATAATACGGATAATCCTTTTTTTTAGATCCGCATGCAGACAGACTCCCCGCCAGTAAACATACCGATATGCAAAACAAACCTGTAATCCTGCGAGCTGACTTTTTCATCTTATCCCCTTCCATCGTGACCGTTACTGCTTTTACACGCTACCCGAAAAAACAGCGACAGCTAACCGACAATATAATTGAGCGGAATACGCACATTAAAGATCGTTCCCTCTCCTTCCGTACTAAACGCTTTAATCGCCCCGCGGTGCATAAGCACGACACTTCTTGTAATCGCAAGACCAAGACCCGTCCCTCCTATTTCTTTTGAATGCGACTTGTCTACCCGGTAAAACCGTTCAAAAATACGGTCTAAAGATTCTTCCGGGATCCCCATTCCGTTATCTTCTACTTTGATATAGAAAAACTGATGATCTGCATTCAAAGATACGTGCACCCAGCCATTTTCTGTATTATATTTGATGGCATTTTCCACAAGATTTGAAATGGCAAGCGTCAGCTTTACTTCATCTACTTCCGCAGTCACCGGACGAAAGCTTTCCAGCACCAATTCCACATGCTTTTGCTCAGCGATCGGCCGTAGACGCTTTAAAATAAGCTCTAACAGTTCATTGATATTAAGCGCCGCAATATTTAAACTATCCGCTGATTTATCCATTTTTACAAGCGACAGCAAATCCGTAATAATCTTATTTTCGCGGTCGATTTCATTCGTAATATCCTGCATAAATTCTTTATACAGCTCTACCGGAACGTTATCCTGGCCGTTTAAAGAATCAGCCAGCACTTTCATAGACGTTAACGGCGTCTTTAACTCATGGGAGACATTGGACACAAATTCCTGTCTGGAATCATCCAGCACTTTCATTCGTTCCAAAAGCTCATTCGTCCGTTCACATATAAGCTCTGTCTCCGAATAAGAATGAATCATCAGCTCATCTTCTCCATAACCGGCCTGAATCTCATCAATCAGCTTGGACAACCGGATAAACGGCTGCGCCAGCTTGGAGGAAATAATAACTGCCAGTACGACACAAACAACCCCGGCCGTCAGCAATACAATAAAACCTATCTGTGTCAGATATGCAATATGCGTCTGCGTCGAGTCTGTTGACACGCTGACGAGCAAAACACCGATCACTTCGTCCATAAGCAGCTGACGCACCGGTACGGCAATCTCGATAAATCCGCTTACCGCATCGTGCTTGGTTACATCCTCTCCCTGCATACATTTTACGACTGCCTCAGATATAATAATCTTGTCGCTGTCGATATCAAACGTATCTTTTTGAATATGAAACGCTCGGTCAACGACCAATATTCTGCCATCATAAATATTCGTCAGCTGTTCAAACTCTTTATTGATAATTTCATTTGTATGGTCTTCCAGATATCCATAAGCAGCGATCTGGTCTGCCAGTATTTTGGACTGCGATAAAATATCTACCGTACGGACATGTATGGCGCGTTTTTCATAACCGCGGATTACAAAAAACTGCATCACCAGCATCGGCACGAGTCCAAAGAGCAAAAGCACAAGAAGCAGACGAAATTTCAGGCTTTTCAGATAATCACGGACTTTCTGTTTTCTATTCATCATGACTCCATTCGATAAAAGATTTTAAGCAGCCGCTATTTTCTTCCTCAGCCATGGTAATAATATCCGACTCCCCATTTTGTATGCACATACTTTGGTTCACTTGGATTTTTCTCTATCTTTTCCCGCATCCGTCTGACATGCACATCCACAGTCCTGACATCGCCCGGATAATCCGCACCCCACACAAGATTCAAAAGCTTTTCACGTCCATAAACCTTATTCGGATTGCGAACAAGCAGCTCTAACAATTCAAATTCTTTGCCTGTTAAATTCACTTCCCGATCCTGAATAAACAGCCTGCGGCTCTCACAGTCAAGTCTTAAATCACCGTCTTCTATCGTATGCGCACGTTCTTCCACTACTTTCTTTTTACCGGTTCTGCGCATAATCGCCTTAATTCTTGCTTTTACTTCCAGGATATTAAACGGTTTTGTAATATAATCATCCGCGCCATATTCCAGCCCCAATATTTTATCCATATCGTCGCCCTTAGCAGTCAGCATGACAATCGGAACGTCGGAAAACTCTCTGACACGCTGACAGACCTCCATGCCATCAATCTTTGGCAGCATCAAATCCAGCAAAATCATATCATATGCACTGGCATTTGCTTTCTGTAATGCCTCTTCCCCATCATAGGCACAATCCACTTCCATGCCATCCTGTTCCAAACTGAACCGGATTCCTTTTACTATCAGCTTTTCATCGTCAACAACCAGAACCTTCTTTGCCATGCTAACCTCCATCGCTATTGTATCACTGTTATTTTATCTTGAATCCTCGCATACACGCCTTCGCCAATGCCGCTTACATTCATGATTTCATCCGGCGCCGAAAACCCGCCGCAGCTTTCACGATAAGCAATAATATTGGCGGCTTTTGCCTCACCAATTCCACTCAACGTCATAAGCTGCTCCATCGTCGCAGTATTCAGGTCTATACGGCCATCCTGCTGCTGATCCGGCTTCTGATCTGGCTCCTTTGCCTTTTCATCCGTCTTTTTTTGTTCTTGAGATTCCAGGTATTCTTTTTTCGTAAGCGCCTCGATCATCTGGCCGTCTTCAATCTGCTCTGCCTGATTAATATCTTTCCCATAAGCATCTTTACGCAGACCACCGGCCTGGGCAAGCGCCTCGTATACCCGGCTTCCCAATGGCAGCTCAAACACACCCGGATGCCTGACGGCGCCGCAGACATAAACAAAGCAGGTCTGTTCTTCTTCGTTTTTTGATTCCTGCGAAGAAGTATCCCGGCCTGTTGGCAGCTGCCTGTCGTCTGCACCTGTCCCAGAATCTTTCTCTGAGTCTTTCTCAAGCGTAGATGGTTCTTCGAAGCGCGGGTCATTTTGACTGTCCTGCGTTTTCGCTTCCAGATACATCCTGGTATCTCCCGTTTCCGCGCATCCACACAATGTAATAACTGCCCATATAAAAAACATGTATGCTGTTTTGTATAATTTATTCATATGCATTCTCCTTTTCCTTTATCCGAAATATCTATCCCATATGGAAAAGAAGTCCCTCAATGCCTATCGTTATTATTTTAGCGAAATTGTGTTGGTATTTCAATAGAATTTTTAAATCTTCAGAAATAATTCAGATATCCCAAATGGTCAGCTGCTTTTTTTTCAATGATTGAACCTTTCTTTCTGTGATTTTATCATTTTCTGTAACTCTTCCACATAAAAGCGGAGCGTCAGCATCATATCGTTTACAGTTTTGAGATACCCTTTCCCGACTATCGTTTGCATAACAATACTGACATCCATTTTTACATGTATTGTATGTTCCTATCTCGATGCTTTCCATACAGCCACATTCTTTTCTTTGATTTTTATCTTTCTTTGCCTGAATTTTACACCCTATCATTTTCTCAATGAATTCTTTGTCAATACAGCAATTATGTTCGATTCCACAATGGGATAAATCAACTGTTTCTGCACATGTCGCAACTTTCATATTATGATTGCCCGCAATGAAAGCGATTTCCCTGCAAAACATGGTTAAATCATGTTCTGATAAAAAAAATGGATGTAAGGCTTTCATTTTTTTTCTGTTTTTCGTATATATATCTACAAAACTAATCACACATTTTGATGTATACCCACTCAATTCTTTCGCAATTTGCGCAAACGCTTTTAAATGGTATTCAGGATCATACTGATTCGTAAAAATAATTGGATCATATCTCCAGATCACCTTATCCTTACCAATTTTATGTGACAATTTTTGAAAGATCGGGATCATAACTTTCTTCTTATGCGGAACATGATATTCTATGTCTTTGCCAAAGCCGGTAAGTGTAAACTGAAAATAATATTTATAGTCGTCTAATTCGTCCAGCCTTGAAAACATTGGTTCCGGATTTTTCGTCCAAAAAACAATGCAGTCCACAACTTCCGGGGATAAAATAATTTTACTGATCTGATATGCATTGATAGGATTGCGTATATATAAATACCCTTCCTTTAATCTGTTGAAAAACCATTCGGAATAATAATTCGGTATATCTGTTCTGCGGCTCACACTTAAAATCACGGTATCATTTCCTTTCAAACTTAGGAACTGTCGCACCACTTAAAAATCAGTTGCATAGTCTGCTATGCGCCTGATTTTTAAATGGCGCTCTCCAAGAAAAATCCTGCGGACTACCGGTAAGTTATTTCGGGACAGTTCCTTAATTATCCGGTAACAGATGTTTTATTCTGCTAATTATAAGGTAACAGTTCAGGCAGGTCTGCACATTTAGTTCCATGGGTTATCTGAACTGTTACAATGAAAGAGAACAATACGCAGAAATCGCCTGACTGACAAATGCCGCCGTACCGTCTCCGCCTGCCCTGTCAATATTTTTCTTAAAACGTTCATCACTTAGATACATATTACCCAATCCACCAAGAATTTCATTTGTACATACATAGTAGTGATCGGTTATAAATTTTTGTAATACTGAGATTTTCTTTTGTACTTCATCGGAATCAGGCGTTAAATGTTTTAATTCTCCTAATTCTGAAAACATTGTCATCAGCTCGTTTGCAATTTTGCCATAACGATCTTCATTTCCGGCAATATCCTTTTGCCTGTACTCTTGATACGCTTTCGTATTACCCCATTTTTCCTTGACTTCCGCCTTATACTTTTCAATTTCGTTCTTGTCGAAAACATCAAATTTCATTGTAGTCACTCCTTTGTTTTGAATTTCACGGGCAAACATAATAAGCTCCCCTATGTGCTGATATTGCAATTCTAACAACTTAATTTGCTGAGCAATTGCTTCTGATGAGTCAAAATCAGGGCTGTCAAGAATTGCTTTGATTTCCTTTAAGGGGAACTGTAATTCACGAAACAATAAAATATTTTGCAAACGGCTAAGCGCTGTATCGTCATACATTCGATAGCCTGCTTCGGTTACTTTCGTAGGCTTCAATAATCCAATTGCATCATAGTGATGCAGCGTGCGCACACTGACACCTGTGATTTTGCTGACTTCTTTTACTGTTCGCATCATTTATCCCTCCCATGCAATATCATTTTAATCTATTACGTTACGTCAGAGTCAAGAGGATTTTATCATATTTTTTTGATTTTTCAAACACGCTCTAGCACCAGTCAAACAGCATACTGGCAAGGAATGCAAGCAAAACAAATATAATATACAACAAAAAAGACATCTTCCCAGATGTCTTATCTGTAAATAGCTCATAAATAGCTCATCTATAGCCTATCTACAGCTTAAAAATGTCTTTTTTGTTATCGTTTACAAAAACGTGTCAAGAACAGCTGTAAATTTTTCAGTCATTTCATCCACATCCGCTTCTGTAATCACAAGCGGCGGCAGTATCCTTATGACATCGGTTCCGGCTGTTATTACAATCAGCCCTGCTTCAAGCGCTTTTGCAGATATTTCCGCTGAACTGATATCTGTAACGATTCCCTGCATCAGCCCCATCCCACGACGCTGTTTCAAAAAGTCATAGGTTTCCACAATTTCATCCAGTTTTTTTTCAAGGTAAACAGACACTTTTCTGACATGATCCAAAAGATGCATTTGCTCAAATAAGTCGAATACTTTGCTGACTGCTGCGCCGACAAATGGATTTCCGCCGTAAGTCGTGCCATGATCTCCAGGCGCTAATGATTTTTGCGCTACCCGTTCGGTCATTAAAAACGCACCGACTGGAACACCGCAGCCCAGCGCTTTGGCTGCCGTCATAATATCCGGCTTCACTCCATAACCTTGCCATGCAAACATCTGCCCGGTTCGTCCCATTCCGCACTGGATTTCATCTAAAATCAATAAGATATCATGTGCGTCACATAGAGTGCGCACCCCTTTTAAAAACTCACGGCTCACCGGATGGATCCCGCTTTCCCCCTGGATGGTTTCCAAAATGATCGCACACGTCTGATCTGTGATCTGTGCCTTTACACTTTCCAGATCATTGAAACTGGCAAATTTTACACCACCCATCAGTGGTTCAAACGGTTCCTGATAATGCGCATTACCGGTCACAGATAAAGCGCCGATGCTTCTTCCGTGAAAAGACTCGTGCATAGCAATGATTTCATGTCCCGCATGGCCATCTCTCGTATAAGCATATTTTTTAGCGGATTTTATCGCGCCTTCTACCGCTTCCGTTCCGCTGTTCGTAAAGAAAATACGATCCATTTCAGAAGCTTCCAGCGCCTTTTTTGCAGCTTCGATAATCGGAACGTTATAATACAGATTGGACGTATGCATCAGTTTATCTACCTGGTTTTTCAGCGCTTCATTATATTCTTTCTTGTTATATCCAAGAGCCATAACGCCTATGCCTGATGCAAAATCCAGATATTTTTTCCCGTCCGTATCGTATAAATATACTCCATCTGCCCGTTCAAATACAACCGGAAAACGGTTATAAGTATGTAAAATCGCCTGTTCGGCTTCCTTCCTGTATTCCATATTATTCATGATTAAATTTCGTCTCCTTATCCCCTAAAATCGCAGTCCCGATTCCTCTGTTTGTAAAGATTTCCAGCAGCAGACAGTGCGGGATTCTTCCGTCTAAAATATGCACTCTGGATACGCCGTTGTTGATTGCGTCGATACAGTTGTTCAGTTTTGGAAGCATTCCTCCTCCAATAAAACCGCTTTCCATCAATTCCCTTGCTTCTGATACAGGCAGCTCTGAAATTAACGTTGCGGGATTTTTCGGATCTTTATATACCCCTTCGATATCTGTTAAAAATGCAAGCTTTTCTGCTGATACGGCTCTGGCAATCGCACATGCCGCGTCATCTGCATTGATATTGTAAGTATTATATTCATCATCTAATCCAATCGGCGCTACAATCGGCAGAAAATCCTTTTCCAGTAAATCAAATAAAATTTTTGGATTTACTTCTTTTACGTCTCCTACAAAGCCGATGTCTTCTCCGTCAGCAAATTTTTTTTCAACTTTTAACATCCCGCCGTCTTTGCCGCTGACGCCCACCGCCAGCACGCCCAGCTGTTCTACCAGCTGTACAAGAGATTTATTCACTTTATTCAGCACCATCTCCGCAATCTCCATCGTAGGCTCATCTGTCACACGCAGCCCTTTGACAAACTTCGGCTCCATCCCTGATTTTTCCACCCATCGGCTGATTTCCTTACCGCCGCCATGTACAATAATCGGCTTAAAACCAACCAGCTTTAACAGTGTAACATCCTCGATCACACTGCGCTTTAAATTTTCATCTACCATTGCGCTGCCGCCATATTTTACGACAATTATTTTGCGGTTAAAACGCTGAATATACGGCAGCGCTTCAATAAGCACTTCCGCCTTTTTTAATACTTCATCCATAGATCTTTCCGGCATTTCTATCTCCTTCTTTCTAAAAACATGTAACCGTTCAGATAACTCATAAAACTGTTACGAAACTATCTGTCCGGTATTTTATTTATGCAGTCCGGGAATGGTATGTTTACTGATTGAACTGTGTAATATTGGCATCATTGAGTGTAAAATCATAATAGTTCAAATCTTCCCGAAATGTCCACCCAACACTTTTCCAAAAATGATTGCCGACTGCGTTCTGTTTAAATGCAATCAGAGATACTTTATTAATCTCTTCTTTTTGCAGCTCTTTCATTGCAAACACTGCCATCGCTTTTCCAATTCCTTGTTTGCGGAAATCTTCACGTACACACACATGATAAAAACAGCCGCGCCTGCCGTCATGACCGCACAAAATCGCTCCGATTACATGTCCGGCTGCTTCCGCCACCACGCTTGTAGAAGGATTGCGCCTTAAAAAACGGCTGACCCCTTCTAACGAATCATCAATGGAACGGATACCAAACCCTCGGATTGTCATCCACAACGCACGTACCTGAGGATAGTCTTCGATACGCATTGCTCTGATCTTTATTTCCGGCTGCATATTTTGTTGTCCGGCTGTTTTTCCTTTGTCCATGTTTACTCCCCTTACTTTTTACGTTGTATATTCGCCTTTCTTTTTAAGGAAACAAAGGCACGAGCTGCAGTCCCTCGGCTTCCGGCAGCCCAAACATCAGATTCATATTTTGCACTGCCTGTCCGGCGGCTCCTTTTACAAGATTATCAAGTGCGCCAATCATAATAACGCGTCCGGTACGTGTATCTATCTGAAAGTTCACATCTACATAATTGCTGCCTTCCACCCATTTTGTTTCCGGAAATACGCCTGGATGCAGCACGCGCACAAATTTCTCCTGTGCAAAATATTTTTGATAAACCGAACGGATCTCCTCTTCAGTCGGCAGGCTTCCATCCGGCTTTCTGATTAAAGACGCATATTCGGTCGCCAATATCCCTCGGTTCATCGGTACAAGATGCGGTGTAAAATTAATGGTAATCCGGCGTCCGGCCGCATAACCAAGCTGTTCTTCAATTTCCGGCGTATGCCTGTGCGTCGTAATCCCATAAGCTTTTATATTTTCATTGACCTCGCAAAAAAGATTGTTAACCTTTGCTCCTCTTCCTGCGCCAGAAGTACCGCTTTTTGCATCTACAATAAGCGTATCCGGATCTATCAGCCCTTCTTTTACAAGCGGATAAGCGGCCAGTATCGAACATGTCGTATAGCAGCCCGGATTCGCTACCAGCCTTGCCTGCTTTACTTTTTCACGATTTAACTCACAAAGTCCGTATACGGCTTCTTCCATAAACTGCGGAGACTTATGTTCGATCTGATACCAATGCTCGTAGACATCCGCATCTTTAAAACGAAAGTCCGCACTCAAGTCAATAAACTTTGCCTTTTCCAAATATTCTTCTTTCATCACAGAGGCCAGATATCCTTGCGGCGTCGCTGTAAACACAACATCAACCTTGTCTGCCAATTCACCGATATTATCATCCAGACAATTCCCTTCCACGAGTTCAAACATATTTTGATATACGGATGCATATTTTTTATCAATATAGCTTCTGGAACCAAGCCATTTGATTTCCACCTCTTTATGTCCGGTCAGAATCCGGACTAATTCCGCACCTGCATATCCGGTAGCGCCAATAATCCCTGCTTTCACCATTTTCATCCACCTCTTCATACTCTTCATTTATCTGATTTATATGATATCATGCGATTTTATATAATATCATGCAATCTACACAAATTTTCACAAAGTTCCTTTCAGATAAAATTCACATAAAAACAATTTTTCAACGAAACAAAGTCTATACTAATATAAATAGGACAAAAGTACAAGCTCTTTCTGCACTTTTTTCTCGTTTTGTGCATAATTATGCATAATTGTATGCATTATGCATAATTATTGTTTCATTTTATGCATAACAGATGATTGCACTGAATATTTGTCAACCTGCAATACGTAGAAAGGAACCGATCTGGCTCCATCGCTGGCTGGCGACAATGCGACAGCGCACATATGCTAAATTTTTTGCATATTTATTTGTTTTCATGCATAAATTATCACTTGCGTTTCCAGGCCAAGTGTTGTATATTAATAAACAGTGATAAAGAAACAACTAAACTATTTTCAGAAAGGACTTAATTACCATGAAAGAAAAAGTTATCTTAGCCTATTCCGGCGGACTGGATACAACAGCCATCATTCCCTGGCTGAAAGAAAACTATGATTATGAAGTGATCTGCTGCTGTGTAGACTGCGGGCAGGAAAGCGAACTGGACGGTTTGGAAGAACGCGCAAAATTATCCGGCGCTGCAAAATTATACATTGAAGACATTACAGATGAATTTTGTGACGAATACATTATTCCATGTGTACAGGCAGGAGCCGTCTATGAAAACAAATATCTGCTCGGCACCTCGATGGCGCGCCCGGGCATTGCAAAAAGATTAGTGGAAATTGCAAGAAAAGAAGGCGCCAGCGCTATTTGCCACGGCGCTACCGGCAAAGGAAATGACCAGATTCGTTTCGAACTGACGATTAAGGCTCTGGCGCCTGATCTTAAAATTATCGCTGCATGGCGCGACGACAAATGGACCATGGACTCGCGTGAATCTGAGATCGAATACTGCAAGGCTCACGGCATCGACCTTCCATTCTCAGCTGACAACAGCTACAGCCGTGACCGCAATTTATGGCATATCAGCCACGAAGGGCTGGAACTGGAAGATCCGGCAAACGAGCCAAATTACGATCACCTGTTAGTGCTTGGCGTAACTCCGCAAAAAGCGCCGGAAGAAGGCGAATACGTAACGATGACCTTTGAAGCAGGTGTTCCTGCATCCGTCAACGGCAAGCAGATGAAAGTATCTGACATTATCCGTGAGCTGAACCGTCTCGGCGGCAAACACGGCATCGGCATTGTAGATATCGTAGAAAACCGCGTCGTTGGCATGAAAAGCCGCGGGGTTTATGAAACTCCCGGCGGAACAATTCTAATGGAAGCGCAAAAACAGCTGGAAGAGCTTGTGCTTGACCGCGCAACCATGGACGTAAAAAAAGATATGGGTAACAAAATGGCCCAGATTGTATACGAAGGAAAGTGGTTTACGCCACTGCGTGAAGCAGTACAGGCATTTGTGGAATCCACACAAAAATACGTAACCGGAGAAGTTAAATTCAAGCTTTATAAAGGAAACATTATAAAAGCTGGCACGACGTCTCCATATTCCCTCTACAGCGAATCATTGGCAAGCTTTACAACAGGCGATTTATACGATCATCATGATGCAGAAGGTTTTATTACCTTATTTGGACTGCCGTTAAAAGTACGCGCTATGAAGATGCAGGAAGCAGAAAAACAGCAATGACATAAAATATAAAAACAGCGTGTGTGCTGCCTGTCCGGCAGTACACACGCTGTTTTTATATCTTTATACTCTTCTGCAAACTGACCCTTTCCATTCCATTTTAATATCATATATATTTTCATATCTTTGTATGCATACGTTGGCGCTTCCACCCTGTCTGAAAGCGGCTTTTTATAATATATCAGTGTATCATTTCCTGCAAAAGCCACAAATGAATCGTCCGGCAACTCCAAACAATCCATAGAAATCTCCTCAAAATTACTGCCATTAACATGATACATCGCCAGCGTTTGCTTCTCTATCCCCTGATAAACAGAAATGGAAGAAACCATGATGTATTTTGTTCCATCCTGATGCCAAAACTCATAAAAAGCTACATCATCTCCTGCAAGCGCCTGATAATCCAGCAACTTACCTTCTTTGGAAAAAACTGCCATGATCTTTTGATCTAATCCGCCTGTATGTGGTGTATTTAAAACCGAAAATACAGCCAATCGTTCCTCCGACGTAGTTTTTGAAAAATCTCCTTTTTCCATATATAGAAATTGAATATCGTTAGCTGTATGAATCTTTTTCTCACGAATCAATTCTTTTGCCACCGCATCTGAAAAATAATTCTCTAAATCTTTCTGCATAAGATCAGAATAACCACGCATCCGCTGATTACTCCTGCTGCCGGCCGCTCTATTCCCGTCTTTTTCTTCAGCATAACTTACCTTTAATAATCCTATGACAAATCCTAATATTAAAAGAAATCCAATACCCTTTTTCATCATAATTTCCTTTCTGCGCAAATATGTTCCAACGCTACTCTAACGCCAGCTTTGCCTGCTCCACAATTTCCTGATCTGTCCGAAAAATCTGATACTCACTCATAGCCGCAATACCCATAGGAACTCCTTCTCTGCGGTACCGCATCCCACTATCAACCAACTTTTTGGCAGACAGATGATAAGCCTTTATATCCGTTTGCATACGAAACTTTCTGATAACCTCCGGCGTCACTCCAGCGCCAGCCATAATTTGCGGCCCGCCTGTCCTTTTTTGCAGCTCACTCAGCCTTTTTAGCAGCGGCAGCCCCGTCAGGCAGTCTTTTTCCTGTCCGGACGTTAAAATTGTATCAATGCCAAGTTCCTGCGCCTGTTCATAAGTTTGTACCGGATCTGCGCATACGTCAAACGCCCGGTGCAGTGTAATGCCCAAATCTCCTGCCGCCGATACCAGCTCCCGCATCCGTTCCATATGCAGGCTGCCATCCGCTTTCAGACATCCGATCACAATACCATCCGCTCCCGCCTGTGCAAACAGTTCCACCTCTCTTTTTATAATCTGAAATTCATGTTCCGTGTATAGAAAGTCTCCAAAACGCGGCCGAAGCAGCACACGAACCGGCAAACTGCAGTTTTCTTTGATTTGTTCAAACAAAGCGATGCCCGGAGACGTTCCCCCTATCACAAGCGCCGCACACAGCTCCAGTCGGTCAGCTCCTCCCGCAGCTGCCGCCAATGCTGATTCTACGCTGTCTACACAGCATTCCAATATGTAATCTGACTTCATATATTTTTTCCTGCCTTTCTCTAAAAACGATTGCTATTTATATATCATACACTTCTCTAAAATTTTTACTCCTTCCCGCAAATGCTCCTGCGTAAGACTGCCAAATCCAAGCAGCAGAATCGGCCTTTTATCCGGCTTTTTGCTTCCTGCAAGATAACACTCCGACATGCCCTGCACATACAGCCCATACGAACGCGCCCGCGCAATGATCTCGGCTTCCGTATACATACAATTCAGCTCCACCGCAAGATGCAGCCCTGCATGATCTCCATAAATACGATGCACCCATTGCTTTTCCTTGAGCAGCGACAGCAGCAGATCATGCTTTGCTTTATAAATGCCGCGCATTTTATTCAAATGACGCTCAAAATAGCCTTGCTCCATAAATTTGCATACCGTGATTTGCTGCAGCCTTGATACCGTTGATGCATAAAAGCCGCATCTTTTTTCATATTCTGCCAGCAATGGCTGTGGCAGAACCATATAGCTGATACGGATAGACGGCATAATGCTGTTTGAAAACGTCCCCAGATATATGACCCTCTCCTGTGCCGCAATGCCCTGCAGCGCCGGAATCGGCCTGCCTTTATAACGAAACTCACTGTCATGATCGTCTTCGATAATATACCGCTGTGAGCCTGCATCTGCCCATGTCAGAAGCTGCAGCCTGCGCCGCAGAGGCATTACGGTTCCAAGCGGAAACTGATGAGACGGCATTACATAAACGAGAGTCATTGCTTCGTCTGGAATTTTCTCCGTCTGCATTCCTTCCATATCCATCGGAACTGCCTTTACTTCATAGCCGATATTACAAAACGTATGATATGCCTGCAAATAAGTCGGGCTTTCCATTGCTACGGTACGCGGCCCGCCTAAAATCTGTGCAAGCATTTGCAGCAAATATTCATTCCCTGCCCCAATAATGATCTGCTGCGGTTCACAGTGTACACCTCTGGCCTGGCATAAATAAGCGGCAATCGCCACCCGAAGCTCATACTCTCCCTGCGGATGTCCTGCCGGAAGCAGACGATGACTGGTCTCCAGATCAAGCAGAGCTTCTTTTGCGCATTTCCGCCATGCATTATATGCAAAGCCGCTGTCATCAATCTGTCCCGGCAGGAAATTATAGATCATATTCAAACTATGATTTTGTGTGACGCGGCTTGCGGCATTGCGCTGTTTTGAAAAATCATTGTCTCCTTTTTCACGATCATGGCCTGCCGTAAAATGAAACAGCGCACCGACATCGCACACAAAGTAACCGCTGCCGCGTTTTGCCTTCAAATATCCCTCACTGACAAGCTGCGCATACGCCGCGTCTACCGTACTACGGCTGACCTGCAGCTGAACAGCCAGCAAACGCGCAGATGGCAGCCTTTCCCCACAGGAAAGGCTGCCATCCATAATCATTCGTCTGATATATTCGTAAATCTGCTCATAAAGTGAAATCTTTGCATGGACATCCAGTTCAATCAGCAATTCTTTCACGCTGCCCTAAGCCTCCTCACTTGCTTTTTTTTCAGCCAGTATCTCATCTTTCAGCATTAGCGCCTTGTCCTTTAGCTTTGCCGATACCCCTTTTTCCTGTACCACATTTCCGCAGTATCTTACAGCCAGATCATACTCCTTAAAATGGAAACTCATAACTGCCAAAAGATAATCAAAGGTACTCTGATCCATCCCGCAAATTGGAAAATCTTCCTGTGTAAAAGCTTTCGAAAGCGAATCATATGCCTGTCTGTAATAACGTTCCTCTTTTTCCTGAAGCTGCTTATAAAGATCATCTTCCAAAAGTCCCGGCTCTGCATCTGCTTCTTCCAGTCTTCCGCGTATCAGCCACGACAACTGTAAACACAAATGCGCCTGTTCACTTAACGGAACTTCCATAACCATTGCACAAACCAACGCCAGCTCATACTGTCCCATAGCAGTTGCATAATCTATCGTTTCTCCGCTAAGCGGCTCCCGCTGCATAAACTGTGACGTTATTTTTTCCCGAATCCGCTTCTGCTGGAGCGAGCTTAAATGTTCAAAATTTTTTATCGGAGCAGAAAATCCGCAGAACGGACATGATGTCACCCCATACTTTAACGAATCCACAAATTGAAACCGCGGCCTTAAATCCATATCCGGTTCTTTTCTGCGCAGCTTACTGTTCAATAACCTGAGATCTGGAAACTGTGCGCCGCAGTTTGTACAATTGATCTTCTTCGCATAAGTATATTTCTTTTCTTCTTCCACATCATATAACACAGACATATTTTATCCTTTTACCTTTCTCTCTGCAAATGAACTGTTACACAATCATTAAGATTTGTCCGGCAGCTTAAACGAACTCTTCAAAGAAACAATGCGGTTAAACACCAGCCGTTCCTTCGCAGAATCTTTTGCATCCACACAGAAAAAACCATTCCTGACAAACTGGAAACTGTCATATGGCTTTGCGTCTGCAAGACTTTGTTCCACATAGCATTTTTT
Source organism: uncultured Eubacterium sp. (assembly GCA_910584595.1). Taxonomy (GTDB): domain Bacteria; phylum Bacillota; class Clostridia; order Lachnospirales; family Lachnospiraceae; genus Eubacterium_J. Next base: position 75,654 of record CAJUBQ010000004.1, on the reverse strand, counting down.
CGTTACCAGTGAGTTTGGATTTAGGTTCAGACTGCCGTCTTCTTTATTATACACCCCCTTTTCCTCATCAATAAGGTTTTCAAATAACCGCACCTGCGCTTCCACTGCATGTGCCGCCGCAACCCAGTGAATGGTGCCTTTTACTTTTCTTCCATCCGGACTGTTGCCGCCTTTAGACGCCGGATCATACGTACAATGAATCACAGATACTTTTCCATCTGCATCTTTTTCATAACTGGTACATTTAATAAAATAAGCCTGCATCAGCCGTACTTCGTTGCCTGGAAACAACCGGAAATATTTTTTCGGCGGTTCTTCCATAAAATCAGCGCCATCAATATAAATCTCTCTTCCAAACGGCACTTTACGCATACCAAGCTGCGGATTTTCCAGATTATTTTCGATTTCCAAATATTCTGTCTGATCAGACGGGTAATTGTCAATCACTACTTTCACCGGATCGATCGCTGCCATGACCCTTGCCTTTTTCAGCTTTAAATCTTCACGAATACAATATTCCAGCATTGCCATATCCGCGGTGCTGTTTGCCTTGGAAATACCGCACAGCTCTACAAACCTCTGAATTGACTCAGGCGTATAACCGCGTCTTCGAAGTCCGGAAATCGATACCAGCCGCGGGTCGTCCCATCCATCTACTATTCCGTCTTCCACCAGTTTTTTAATATACCGCTTTCCGGTCACGACGTTATTCAGATACATCTTGGCAAACTCAATCTGTCTTGGCGGATTCGGATATTCCAGCGATTTTACAACCCATTCATACAATGGCCTGTGATCCTCAAACTCAATCGAACAAAGCGAATGCGTAATGCCTTCGATCGCGTCTTCCACCGGATGCGCAAAATCATACATCGGATAAATGCACCATGCATCCCCCGTATTATGATGCGTCATACGCGCCACACGGTAAATAACCGGATCACGCATATTGATATTGCCTGCATTCATATCTATTTTTGCACGAAGCACCTTTTCACCATCTGCAAACTTTCCATTTTTCATATCTTCAAACAGCGCCAGATTTTCTTCGATACTGCGGTTTCTGCTCGGATCTTCTTTTCCCGGCTCTGTCAGCGTACCGCGATACTCACGAAGCTGCTCCGCGCTAAGATCTGACACATAGGCGAGACCTTTTTTAATCAGCGTCACAGCTGCTTCATACATCCGGTCAAAATAATCAGAAGCAAAAAAAAGCCTGTCTTCCCAATCGGCGCCCAGCCACTTAATATCTTCTTTGATCGACTCTACAAATTCAATTCTTTCTTTTGTCGGATTTGTATCGTCAAAACGCATATTAAATTTGCCGCCATATTGTTTTGCGATGCCATAGTTTAAAAGAATCGCTTTGGCATGGCCAATATGCAGATATCCGTTTGGTTCCGGCGGGAACCGTGTATGCACCGTATCGTATACGCCTTCGGCAAGATCTTTATCAATTTCTCTCTCAATAAAATTTCTGGATGTACTCTCATTTTCCATTTTCAAACTTCCTCCTGTACTACAGCTGGCGTCAGACATAAAGCCAGCCGATTCGAAACCGTATGCAAATAATCTGTTTCCATACGGTTCCTTGCTTTAACTAACAGAGTAACACAGCTGGTTTTTTGCGTCAACCGACTTTTTTGTAATTTGTTTTCACAATCAACAATTCCCTACAAAAACATGTTCCACATATTTCGCGGCTATATTCGCCAGCCGATAAACGGTCTGTACATCGGTGGGTGGGCGGTCAGTCATATGATAACGCGGAAAAAAACGGGTCACATGCAGCGGTATCTTTGGATCCATCCATTTTGCCTGCTCTTCCATCAGCCTGGCATTATCATTTTCGCCAGGCACAATTAATGTTGTAAGCTCTACATGACACTGTTTTTTCGCCCTTTGAATAAATGTCTTTACTGTTTCCAAATCGCCGCCAAGCCTGCGGTAATAGTCTTCTTCAAACCCTTTTAAGTCGATATTCATCGCATCAATATAGGGAAGTATTTCTTCAAGCACATCCATCGAAGCTGTCCCATTCGTAACAAGCGCTGTTTTCATTCCTGCCTCTTTTACCAGTTTGGCGGTATCACGTACATATTCCCATCCGACCAGAGGCTCATTATACGTAAACGCCAGACCGATATTCCCTGCTTTTTGATATTCCTCCGCCTTTTTTGCAAGTTCTTTTGGAGAAAGAAAACTTCCCGTAAAACTTCCCACATAACTTCCCATCGAAATTTCATGATTCTGGCAAAACGCACACCGCAAATTACACCCATAACTGCCCACTGACAAAATCAAACTGCCCGGATAAAACATTTTTAGCGGCTTTTTTTCTATTGGATCCAGCGCAAGCGCAGTGATCTTGCCATAATTACTGCATATGATTCTTCCATTTTCATTCTTCCTCGCACCGCACATACCGGTCTGTCCCGGATCCAGGCTACAATTGTGCATGCAAGTCTTACAAATTAGCTTCATAATCATCTCCTTTTTAAGGAACTGTAAATAAATTACTTTGCAATTTATGCACAGTTCCTAAAAATGACGGACGACCTCAAACCGTTCCAGCTGCACTTCTTCCTGCCAGCCAATACCCGCCTTTTGTTTTGCGATCATTACCTGATCTTCTACCGTATCTACCCCTTCCAGATTTGGCAGCAGCAATCCTCTCCGATATCCGTTTGTGACAACGACGCCATATCGTTTTGCATCCAGCTGTTCCATTGTATGGATCGGTTCCATGCATCCAAGCACATCCACACTGATCACCAGCCGATCTAATTCTTCCGGCGTAATCGGTGCAAATCTTGGATCTTTCACTGCCGCACTGATTGCATTGTGTATGATTTCCTCTGCAATCGAACGCTGCACTGCCTGAATCGTACCGATGCAGCCGCGCAGTCTGGTTTGCTGCCCATCGTTTATTTTTATAGAAACAAATACGCCTGCGCGTTGCTCACACATTTCCTGCGGCAAATCATCCGGCGCCTGTATCTGTCTGCCTGTACGGACATATTCTTCTATCGTGCGGCGCGCCAGCACAACATAACAATCTTCTTGTTTTTCCTGTATCATAATCTTGTTTTCTCTCCCTTCTTCTCGCTAAGGAACTATACGCAATAAGAACAAATGCCGTATCCAACGCCAAACGGCCCCTCATAAGACAGCTTTTGCGCCTTTACTTTCTTTCCTTCTAACGCTCCTGCCAATATGGTAAAAGAACGATGTCCGCATTCACCGGCTTTTCCACAAAAATCATCTGAAAAATGAAGCAGCTCCAAAAAAGCCGCCCTTTCCATAACGTCCATAATACGTCTGTCGTACTCCGGCCCTTCTTTTTGATACCCATATGGACCATCTGCTTTCAGACGATGTGACAGGTCTCCGCTTGCAAGAAGCACAACGTTTCTGTCCAGTCTTTCTATTGCGTTTGTCAAACACCGGCCTAATTCATAATGAACCGACAACGGAAGTCCTGACAGTCCAATCCGTACAAGCCTGTAGTCCTGCCAATATTGATTCATAAAATAAAGCGGCACCATTGTTCCATGATCCAGACATTTGTCGCGTTCTCCGTCTGTTCCGGCAGGCAGCTGATTCTGCTCCGCTTCCTTACAAAGCTCTTCCACAAGCTTTACATCATAAAGCTCGTGAAAACGAACCTGCCCGGCTCCAAACCTGCTAAAATCTCCTTTCGCATCCTGCCCGGGTGAAATATGGAAATAATCCGCATACATCACCTGATGTGGTGAAATTACAACAATGGTATCCGGCTGCAAAGCAGCTGTCATTTGTGCACAATGATGATATGCATCTATTGTTTTTTGTATCTTTTTTTCTTCTCCCCTGCCGATTTCCGGTACAATTAACGGCGGATGTGGAAGCATAAATGCTGCCTGAATTGCCATCTCTTAGTCCCTCCTGCTGTATTCTCCATCAAAGATATATTCTGACATTACATAGTTGCTGACATCTATGCCATACTCGGTCAGACAATAGCCTTTCAACGTCTTTCTTATTAAATTTTCTTTTAATTGTTTATTTATAACATGTCCATACACTTCTTCCATCGAATATGAAAACTGCTTTTGAAATTTTTCCGCCGACACTCCGCACATCATACGCAGTCCTAAAAACATAAATTCTTCCATCTGTGCAGAGATGCTTAACTCCTCCCGGACAGAACAAAGGCAGGATAAATCAGAAATATCCAGTTTCAGATACTCATCTAAATCTGTAATATTAGAAAAGCGGATATTTTCTACACAGGAAGATGCGCCTAATCCAATCCCAATATAATTTTTCCGCAGCCAATACCCTGTATTATGGCGGCAGCCATATCCCGGCAAAGCGTAATTCGAAATTTCATATCGCTCATAACCGCTCTGTTTTAAGAGCTTTTTTGTCAATTCATACATCTGCCGCTCTTCTTCTTCGGATGGGAGCTGCCCCTGTTTTTTTCCTTTTTGCCGCAATGCTTCTGCTTGTGCGTAACGTTCAAAAAATGGCGTACCTTCCTCAATCATCAGACTGTACGCAGATATATGTTCCGGTTTTAATGCAGTTACTTTTCGCAATGTCTGTTCATAAGTGTCTATTTTCTGACCTGGCAGTGAAGAAATAATATCTATATTTATATTATCAAATCCAAATTCACGTGCCAGCTCATAGTTTTGCAGAAACTGTTCAAATGTATGAATTCTTCCAAGCAAACGCAGCTCTTTCGGATCTGCCGACTGCAGTCCTATGCTGAGTCGGTTGACGCCTGCTTGCTGATACACTTCCAGCTTTCTTGCATCCATCGTTCCCGGATTGCATTCGATTGTCATTTCCGCGTTTCTTCGAATATGAAAACTGTCATTCAGCTGATTCAAGATACGCTGCATCTGTGCGGCCGGCAAAACAGTCGGCGTACCGCCACCGATAAATACAGAGGTGACAAAATTATTTTTATATGCCAAACCAGCTGCACGAATTTCCAAAAGCAGCTGGTCTACATAAGCATTTTGAATATTTTCTGAAGCGGGAGCGGATAAAAAATCGCAATAATTACATTTGCTTACGCAAAATGGAATATGGACATATACTTCCAGTTCTTTCATATTTGCCTGTTTTCCTAATCTTTAATCTTCATCCAATTTTAACACGCTCATAAACGCTTCCTGCGGAATCTCTACACTTCCAATCTGACGCATCCGTTTTTTTCCTTCTTTCTGCTTTTCCAGCAGTTTCTTTTTACGTGTAATGTCACCGCCGTAACATTTTGCCAACACGTCTTTACGCATGGCACGAACTGTTTCTCTGGCAATGACTCTGCTGCCGACGGCTGCCTGAATCGGAATCTCAAATAAATGTCTTGGAATTTCTTCTTTTAACCGTTCACACATTCTGCGTCCACGTTCGTATGCTGTTCCTGAAAATACAATGAAAGAAAGTGCATCGACTTCTTCTTTGTTGATTAAAATATCCAGTTTTACCAAATCGGATTTCTGATATCCTTTCATTTCATAGTCAAAAGAAGCATACCCTCTGGAACGTGATTTTAAAGCGTCAAAGAAATCATAAATAATTTCATTTAATGGAATCGTATATTTCAGCCGCGCCCTTGTCTCTTCCAGATATTCCATGCTGATATAAATACCGCGGCGCTGCTGGCACAGATCCATAATCGCACCGATGTATTCACTGGATACCATAATCTCTGCATCTACGACCGGCTCTTCCATATAATCAATCTCAGCCGGTTCCGGCAGATTGGAAGGGTTCGTCAGCTCTATCATCGTGCCGTCTGTCTTATAAACCCTGTAAACAACACCTGGAGCAGTCGTTACCAAATCCAGATTAAATTCTCTCTCCAATCGTTCCTGAATAATCTCCAAATGCAGCAGACCTAAAAACCCGCAGCGGAACCCAAATCCAAGCGCAATCGAAGTCTCTGCCTCGAACTGAAGCGCCGCGTCATTTAACTGCAACTTTTCCAGTGCATCTCTAAGATCCGGATATTTTGTACTGTCAGCCGGATACAAACCGCAATAAACCATCGGATTCACTTTTTTATAACCCGGAAGCGGCTGTGCACACGGGCGTTCTGCTTCTGTTATCGTATCGCCGACACGGGTATCTTTCACATTTTTTAAGCTTGCGGTAATATATCCAACCATCCCTGCGCTTAATTCTTCACACGGAATAAACTGCCCGGCGCCAAAATATCCGACTTCTACGACTTCCGCCGCTGCGCCTGTCGCCATCATCTTAATTTTCGTCCCCTGTTTTACCGTTCCTTCTTTGATACGGCAAAAAACAATAACGCCTTTATAAGAATCATACTTGGAATCAAAAATCAACGCCTGCAGCGGTGCAGACGCATCTCCGACCGGAGCCGGTACTTTTGCTACAATTGCTTCCAATACCTGTTCGACGTTCACTCCGGTTTTGGCCGAAATTAACGGCGCATCCGAGGCATCCAGTCCGATAATGTCTTCGATTTCTTCTCTCACGCGTTCCGGATCTGCACTCGGCAAATCGATTTTATTAATGACCGGAAATACTTCCAGGTCATGGTCAAGCGCCAGATACACATTTGCCAATGTCTGCGCCTCAATCCCCTGTGCCGCGTCTACGACAAGAATCGCCCCGTCACATGCTGCAAGGCTTCTGGACACTTCGTACGTAAAATCCACATGCCCGGGCGTATCTATTAAATTAAAAATATATTCTTCCCCATCGTTCGCTTTGTATATAATACGGACCGCCTGTGATTTGATCGTAATGCCCCGCTCACGTTCCAGATCCATATTGTCCAATACCTGCGCCTGCATCTCACGCTCTGTCAGCAAACCTGTCTTTTCTATTATACGGTCTGCCAGCGTAGACTTTCCATGATCGATGTGGGCTACAATACAAAAATTCCTGATTCTGCTCTGATCCACTGCCATAATCTCCTCCATTTGTACCTTCTATCGTTACCATAACGGCTGTTCTTTCTATTTTTGCATTGTCATCTTAACATAATTTGCCGGATGGTGCAAGGCTTGGATGGAAACTCGGTATGGGAGTGAACCAATGTCATTAACTTAAGCTTTTCATAGTCAGACTTTGCATCTGGCGGAATGGTTTTGCTGGCTGGAACATCCTCTGAGCGATTAGTTCACCGCAGTGTTGCCCCAGTCCGCTCAGAGGATGTTCCAGCCAGCAAAACCATTCCGCCAGGTGCAGAGTCGTTCGGGATCCGTTAAGTTAATGACATTAGGAGTGAACGCTAACCTCCCGACAACACTTTATCCAATACATCCGCCAAAGGCTCCATCGCATTCATGACTTCTTCATATGTATTTGTCTGCGCACCGACCTCTACAAGCAGTGATTTGGGCAGATAATGCAGATTGTAGCGGTATCCTTTCAGATAGACGAACCTGGAAAATCCCGGATAATACTCTGCCGCTGCCAGCTGGAGCTGAAAAGAAAACGCCAGATTGTCTTCCAGATTGGGATTATATAAATAACTGATATCTCCCTGCGCTGTCGTATGGCTCAGTCCATTAAAAAACATAATCGTTGCCGTATCTTTTCCATTCACTTTTTCCACCAGTCTCGTATTTTCCGCGACCCCGTCTCTATGTAAATCAATCACAACCTGAATACCCGGGTTTTCTTTTAAAATCTGCTCCAACGCCGGAGCCGCTCTGGAATAAGCATTGTCGCGGTCAGGTATGTCATACTTTCCCTTATGATGCAGCACCCGGTAGCCATATGTCTGTTCTAAAATCTTTGCCAAATAATCGCCAAGCCCTACTACGGACTGTGCAGCGTTTTTAGAATCTGCAAACCGCTCCTGAGAATGTGTATGATAAATAAGGATTTGCGGCCCTTCCTGCTGTTTATCCACCCGCATATCTTTTGCCAGCATTTTTGCGGCATTGAGCTGTCGGCTGTTTGTTGTCGTCGTACTGTCTACTCTGTAAAAATTCTGGAGCAGATAATCAAAATCATTTAGCTTTTGTCTGGAAAATTTCTTTACTTTTTCTCCGGCTGTATAAGCTTGTGACGGTTTCGTCTGACTGCTTAACGCAGAACGGTCTTCTGTCTCCCTGATTCCCTGCAGATCGACTTGCTCTTGCACTGCCTGCTCATTTTCCTGTTCCAGCAAAGCGGCATTCCATGCGTCAATCTCCTGCATCTCCTGATAGCCGCAGCTGTCTTCTTCTCCCGGCAGCCCCAGGTTACCGACCGCCACACGGCTTTTTTCGTCTCTCGTATAGCCATAAATCGGAAGCATTTCATCCATACTGTCTGCAAGATATTCATAAATCGTCTTTTGTCCGGACGATGCGGCGTCATAAACAAGAACGGGCATACAGCTGCGCACTGCCTGGTATCCAAGATTTGACTGTACTGCCTGTGAAATTGCATCCAATATTGTATTTTTTGTAATACCTGCTGAATCCATTACATATATCCCTGCCGCAACAAAAATAAACAATGGGAGCGTACCTGCCCACCATTTCTTTTTGTACTTTTTCTTCACATGCATGATTCATCCTCCCATACCTGTTCCTGCAAAACCAGTGCACCCTATGTCTTATTCAGCTTCAAACACACTCTAAACAGTATATGAAATGACCAGGCGGATTTATGTCTATTCATGAAGACAGACGAATGTTTCGCACCGACACAATTCGAACATCTGCCGGATAAAAACCTGATAGAAATGCTTTATAAAAAACTTTATAAAAAAAACTTTTGTATCAGCTCCCCTACTGCTCCTTCGTTATGATTTTTTTCACATAAATAATCTGCGGCTTCCTTAGCAAGCGGATGGGCATTACGCACAGCGGCGCCCACTCCGGCAGCCTTTAGCATTGCTATGTCATTGCGTTCATCTCCTGCCGCAACAGATGCTTCTACCGGTATCTTTAAATACGCGCATAAGTTTTCAACAGCCGCTCCCTTGGAAATGCCTGCCGGACAGTATTCCAGATATTGCTCACAGGAAAAAAAACTGTTTAAAACATCCTTTGACCACTCTGCGTTTTCCTTTTGAAACCGCTCCAGCCGTTCATGATCTGTAAGACTTATCACAATCATTTTTGCGGGTTCTTTTGTCATTTGCTCCAGCGCCTCCCTCCCCGCTTTTGGCGCCAGTCCGGTATGTCCTACATAGGTATCCAATTCTTTCGTATGATACAGAGCAAGCACCGTATCGTCTGTTCTGTCATACGTATGAATGTAAAGCCCGGCTCTCTCTGCCCTGGCAAACATCGTATGCACAACAGGAAGCGGAATGGAAGCATAAGAAATTATCTGATCCAAAAACGGATCGTAAATCACTCCGCCGTTATATGCCGTTATATAACACCCCTTCCGGTCCAGTCCATACCGCTTTGCCACCGCCCGCGCACTCGCTAACGGCCTGCCTGTACAGGCAGCAAAAAAGTATCCCTGACACAGCATTCGGTCAATGGCATCCTTCGTGCCTGCTTCTATTTCTTTCTTATCATTTAAAAGTGTCGCATCCAGATCACTAAATAAAATTTTATAGTTTCCAGCCATCTTTTTTCTCCTAAAATTATTTCTGTTTGATGAAAAAACCTGCGCTCAAAAGAAACCGCCTGCTTCACACCCCTTCGATGTCTGAAACAAGCGGTTTTATTTTTTATGTTTTAGCCTACCGGTTCCGCCGGAACAAACACGCGGTCTTTATATGCCTTATCCTGTTTTGGCACTAAATGCTCCGCTTCCCTGCAAAAAATTTCCTGAGAATTGACAAGCATCTTTCCCCGTTTGTCAATCTTTTCATAGGTACCATCCGGCTGCAGTACATGCGCCTTCACATTATCTTCAAATTCCACGTCCAAAATATGCAGTACTTTCTTTTTCAGTTCCTGATCTAAGACCGGAAATACAATCTCGACTCTGCGGTCCAAGTTACGCGGCATCCAGTCGGCGCTGCCCATAAAGACTTCCGGCTGCCCGTCGTTGCAAAAATCAAAAATCCGGCTGTGCTCAAGGAAATTTCCAACAATGGAATGCACATGAATATTTTCACTGACGCCTTTGATCCCTGCACGCAGACAACAGATGCCCCGAATTAACAGCTGAATTTTTACACCGGCCGAAGATGCTTCATATAACGCTTCAATCATTTCCTGATCGCAGAGTGAATTCATTTTTGCACGAATATACGCCTGCTTTCCTTCTCTGGCATTCTTTGTCTCCCTGTGAACCAGCTTTAAGAACTTCTTACGCAGCCAGATTGGGGCTACCGCCAGTGAATTCCAGCTAAGCGGCTCTGAATAGCCGGAGAGCATATTAAAGACAGCCGTAGCGTCTTCTCCGACTGCTTCCGAACAGGTCAGTACCCCGCAGTCCGTATATAGCTTTGCTGTGGAATCGTTATAATTTCCGGTGCCAAGATGCACATAACGGCGGATTCCTTCGTCTTCTCTCCTTACAACCAGCGCTATTTTGCTGTGTGTTTTTAAGCCGACAATTCCATAAATTACATGACAGCCTGCCTGCTCCAGCTTTTTCGCCCAGACAATATTATTTTCTTCATCAAAACGCGCTTTTAACTCTACGAGCACCGTAACCTGCTTGCCATTTTCCGCAGCCTGCGCAAGCGATGCAATAATCGGAGAATTTCCGCTGACACGATATAACGTCATTTTAATCGCAAGCACCTGTTCGTCATTTGCCGCCTGACGAATCAGCTCTATCACAGGCTCAAAGCTCTGGTACGGATGGTGCAGCAAAATATCTCCTTTTTGAATTGCTTCAAATATATTTTCTCCCGGCAGGATCTCAGGCACAAGCTGGGGCTTATGCGGCTCATACCGCAAATGATCGCAGCCGTCCAGCCCATACATCTTCATTAAAAATGTAAAATCAATCGGCCCATTAATATAGAAAATATCCTGCTTATTTTCCACATGCAGCTCATCTTTTAAAAATTCCAGCAATTTTTTGTCAATGCCGTCTTCCACTTCCAGACGGATCACTTCACCCCACTGCCTTTTTTTCAGCTGCTTTTGAATTTCCTTTAATAAATCCGGCGCTTCATCTTCGTCAATCGAAAAGTCAGCGTTACGCATAATCCGGTACGGATACGCACATAAGACTTTATAATTTAAAAACAGCTTATCTATATTTTTCTCAATTACCTGCTCCAATAAAATAAATACTTTTTCATCCGGATTTTTGGACGGCACCGGAACCAGCCTTGCCATGCCGCTCGGTACCTGAACGGTAGCAAATTCAGGCTTTGTGCCTTTCTTTTTCTTTTTTTCTTTTTTGTCTTTTTTATCCGGTTTTCCGCAATCCTGCATATTTTCGTCTTCGCCGGATTCCTCTTCTAAAAGTTCTGCATCCGTCTCATCTTCCTGCGCCTTGTGGTCAAGCAATCCTCCTGTGCCTTTATATTCGATAACTGCGGCGATATTTAACGATTTATTCCGAATCAGCGGAAATGGCCGGCTGGCATCCACAGCCATCGGCGTCAGCACCGGATAGACTTCATTCTCAAAATAGTCGTCTACAAACGCAGCCTGTTCTTCTGTTAATTTCTCATATGCATCTATAATATAAATATTTTCCTGGTTCATCAACGGAAGCAGCGACCGGTTATAGGTGGAATACTGCAGATTCACCAGCTCTCTTGTATCCTCATTGACGCGTTCTAACTGCTTTAACGCATCCATACCCGCGATATCTGCCTTTTTCACGCCCGCATGCAGCATATCTTTGAGCGATGCCACTCTTACCATAAAAAACTCATCCAGATTTGAAGATGTAATGCTGATAAACTTTAACCGTTCCAACAGAGGAATCGTCTTGTCACGCGCTTCATTTAATACCCTTCGGTTAAACTTAATCCAGCTGAGTTCCCGGTTTTCAAAATATTCCGGCTTTCCATATTCAGTTGTCTTTTCCATGAAATCCTCCCTCTCCTTATGTATAGACCCGTTTTTCTTTCATCACAGGCTTTATTCCGAAAATCGACTCAAATGCCTTTGATTTTGCTTCCAGCAGTCCTTTTTCCAATGCAATATCGCTCATTGTTTCGATCGTAATGACCAGCTGTTTATTTTTCAGCACTGCCCTGACGTTTTTAAATTTCTGTCTGTGGCTGCGGTCCATGGCATTGGCTACACGAAGAATAGCCGCCAGCTTTGCCACAATTAAATAACTGTGCTGATCCATGCGGTCCGCAAGTTCCTCATATGGATCCAGCGCGGATGAATTGTATAAAACAACGCTTGCCACCATCTCCCGCTCCAAATGTGTAAGACCGATAATCTCTGTCGCGCGTATAATCTGGTATGCACAAATCGCACTGTTTGCAAGGCTGATATATTTTCCGCAGTCATGCAGCATAGCCGCTACTTTTAACAGCAGCCGTTCCCGTTTTCCCATGCCATGCACTTTTTTCAATGCATCAAACAACAGAACGGACATGTCTGTTAATGCATCAATATGCTGTGAATAACTCATATAGCGCATCGACATATTTTTTGCCGCAGATAAAATATCTTCTTCAAAATCATGCGACGTATGTACAATTTTATGCGACTGCGCATAATCATATACAATCCCGTCGCTTGTATCCACATCCGGAAACCAGATCGTTTGCGCATGCATCGCCTGTGTCAGCTTGGCATATAAAATAACCGACGGAAGTACGAGAATGTCTTTTTCATTGGACAGATTTAAAATCTCAGAAATTTCCTCTACACTTTTTTTATCCAGCTTTTTCAAAAAATTAATAAACTTCGGCGCCTCCACTTCAGTAAGCGTTTCGCCGCTCTTGCTTAATTTGCGCATAATTTCTGAGATATAATCTCCCATTAATATAACGTTTTTAATTTCTTCGCCCGGATGCATATACTGTGCCAAAAATACAGCCAGTTCTTTATCTACCAGCTCTTCCAGCTGATTTTCCAAATGCAGGACATTATGTTCAATATCAGACAACATTTCCATCAAACGCATCGTTCCAATTGCCAAATGCTGCGTCGTTACAACACGCCCATTAATAAACAGCGTAATCTGCAGGCTGCCGCCGCCTACATCGATAACTGCCGCACTGTCTTTTGTCATCTTATCAAATCCCGGTCTTGCCGCTACTCCTTTATACGTCAAAAACCGCCGTTCCGAATTGCTCAGCGTAGCGACGTCCAGTCCGGTCTGCGTCTTAATCTGATCTAAGATAAACAGCATATTTTTTGCTTCACCGACTACATTGCCCGCAAACGCCCGATATTCTTTTGCTTTGTAACCCTGCATAATTCTGGCAAAATCTGCTAAAATCACACACAGCTCATCTACCAGATCAGAGCCGATCACACCTGAATGAAAGGTGTCCCGACCAAGCTCCAGTCTTGTACGGATATGATCGATCTCACGAATTTTCTTTTTTCCGGACAACTCAAAAATCTTTAGGCTCACTTCATAAGAGCCGATATAAATTGCTGCAAATGTTGTAATTGCCATATCCTTTTTTCTCCTTTTCAGGTAACCATATTCCTATGATGCCGAACAATTATTTTTCAGCGCTAATAGTTTCCAAGCACCCTCATGCTTTCACATTCCTCCGCCAGCCCGCGCAGCGCATTGGATACAGCGCTGTCATTCAGACTGCCTGCAAAATCAATGAAAAACCGATACTGCCAGTTCGTTCCTTCCCGTTCCTTCAGCGGTCTGGACTGGATAAAATTCATATTCAGATCATTGTAAATAATATGCGATAATGCATGATACAAAGAACCGCTCTGATGCTTTACTTCCAGACAGATGCTCATTTTGGCTGCGCCCTTTAGAAATATTTTTTTATTCGTCACAATAATAAATCTGGTTGAATTTTCGCTGTTCGTTTGAATATTTTTTTCTAATACTTTCAGGCCATAGAGCTGTGCGGTCAGCTCACTGGCAATGGCAGCTTTGTGTTTTTTTCCGGATTTTTTCACTTTACAGGCGGCAACCGCCGTATTGCTCTCTGTCGCACAGTCCCAATCTTCATGCGTCTGCAAATAACGGTCACACTGTGCCAACGCCTGCGGATGGGAATATACGCTCGTAATATCTGAAAGCTCTGCATCCGCAAGCCCTAACAGACAATGCCTGATCGGTATAATCTGCTCCCCTACAATATAATGGTCATATTCCACGAGCAGATCATAGTTTTCCGCCACTACGCCTGCTGTGGAATTTTCAATCGGCAGCACCGCATAATCGGCTCTGCCGCTTTTCAGCGCTTCCATCGCTTCGCGCCAACTATCCACATGGAAACTGTCGGTTTCAGAGCCAAAATACCGGTTCATTGCAATATGCGCATAAGCGCCTTCCACACCTTGAAAAACGATGCGGCTGCCCTCAGCACAGATTTTTGTTACTTCTGTAAATTCATTAGGAACTTCTATGCCATGCTCTGTTAAAAGCTGATACTGTCTCTTACGGCTAATCGACATGATGTGCTCGAACAATTCCCGAATTCCGTGTTTTAAAAAACTGCCGGACACAAGTGAAGAAAGCTTTTTTAATTTTTCACGTTCACGCTCTTTATCAAATACTTTTTTTCCGGTCTGAATTTTGTATTCAGCGACTTCACTTGTCAGCTGCATACGTTTTAAATACAGCTGTGTAATCTCACTGTCTACCTGATCGATTTCTTCTCTGATTCGTAATAAATCTTTCATTCCCATCCACCCTGTACGTTTGATTTGTTTCCAACGCCACATTCAATATATACAAATGTGATTTCCTATGCACGATGATTTTCGGCATTTTTTACATATCTATCATATTACTTTTAGATGAAAATTTCAAGTATTGGATTTTGTGCAATATTTTAATTTTCTATGCAAAATCAAAAATCGACAACTGGTTCGACTCCGGAATACTTCCTAAAATCCCCAAATCTCCCATTAAATCCGCTACCGATTTACTCACCTTGGATCTCTGCCTGAAATCATCTTTTGATAAAAACGGCCCGTCTTTGACTGCTTCCACAACGCCGTCTGCCGCCTTTTCACCCAGCCCGTCAATCGCGCTGAGCGCCGGCATGATCTTTCCGTCTATAATCTGGAAATGACGCGCTTTTACGATATTTAAATCCATCGGGCAAAACTGAAAGCCTCTGGCATACATCTCCTGTACAATCTTCATATCCTTGATCGTATCCAGCTCTTTTTTCGTCAGCGTATCCTTGCGTTTTTCATAATCCCGCATAAAATATTCCAGCTTTTCCTTTCCCTGGCACATCAGCTCATAGTTAAAAGATGTTGCACGAATGGAAAAATATGCCGCATAATAAGCAAGCGGATAAAACACTTTACAGTAAGCAATCCGCCAGGCCATCATAACATAAGCGGCTGCATGAGCCTTCGGAAACATATATTTGATCTTCTGGCATGACCAGATGTACCATTCAGGAACGTCATGTTCTTTCATTGCCTGTATCCAGTCGTCTTTCAGCCCTTTTCCTTTACGCACCGATTCCATAATCGTAAAAGATAGCTCGCTTTCAAGCCCCATCCCGATCAGATAAATCATAATATCGTCACGCGTGCAAATCGCCGTGGAGATCGTAGCCTTTCCTTCCTCAATGAGCGTCTGCGCGTTTCCAAGCCATACGTCCGTACCGTGAGACAGGCCGGAAATACGCACCAGATCCGAAAAAGACTGCGGTTTCGTATCGATAAGCATCTGAATTACGAATTCTGTGCCAAACTCCGGGATTCCAAGCGATCCAACTGTACAGCCGCCGATATCTTCAGGCTGAATTCCCAATGCATCCGTACTTTTAAAAATAGACATCACCGCCTGATCGTCCAGCGGAATGTCCGTCGCGTGAAGACCGGTCAAATCTTCCAGCATACGGATCATCGTCGGATCATCGTGTCCGAGAATATCGAGTTTTAACAGGTTATGGTCAATGGAATGGTATTCAAAATGTGTTGTAATAATATCGGTCGACATATCGTTCGCAGGATGCTGAATCGGCGTAAAGGAATAGATTTCCTCTCCCATCGGAAGCACTACGATACCGCCCGGATGCTGCCCTGTCGTCCTGCGGATGCCGACACATCCCTGTACGATCCGGTTAATTTCACAAAACCGCTTATGAATATTCCGCTCTTCATAATAGCGCTTGACATATCCAAACGCTGTCTTATCCGCCAGTGTGCCGATCGTCCCTGCACGAAACGTCTGCCCGGCGCCGAAAATAACTTCGGTATATTTATGCGCTTTACTCTGGTAATCACCGGAAAAATTCAAATCAATATCCGGCTCTTTATTGCCCTTAAAGCCTAAGAATGTCTCAAACGGAATATCAAATCCTGCTTTGATCAGCGGCTTGCCGCATTTCGGACATAAACGGTCCGGCATATCGCAGCCCGACCGCCCGGCGTAAGCTTTCACTTCCTCTGAATCAAAATCGCTGAAATGGCAGCTTTCGCAATAGTAATGCGGGCTTAATGGATTCACCTCGGTAATGCCTGCCATCGTAGCTACAAAGGAAGAACCGACGGAACCTCTGGAACCAACGAGATATCCGTCCTCCACTGATTTCCATACAAGCTTTTGCGCAATAATATACATTACCGCATAACCATTCGATATAATGGAATTTAATTCCCGCTCCAGCCTTTGATGCACGATATCCGGCAGATCGTCTCCGTACATTTCATGCGCTTTGTTATAACAGATATCCCGCAGCATTTGATCGGAATGGTCAATAATCGGCGGAGCCTTATCCGGCCGCACCGGTGAAATCTTTTCACAGGCGTCGCAAATCCGGTTCGGATTTGTAATGACTACCTCTTCTGCCTTGCTGCTGCCAAGATAGGCAAATTCTTTTAACATCTCTTCGGTCGTATGCAAAAAAAGCGGCGCCTGCTCATCTGCATCTTTAAATCCGTGTCCGGCCATAATAATTCTGCGGTACTCTGCATCTTTTGGATTTAAAAAATGCACATCGCACGTCGCAACGACCGGTTTTTTAAAATCTTCCCCCAGTTTCACGATCTGCTTATTAATCTCCCAAAGATCTTCCTGAGTATTCACCGGATACCTTTCCTCCCGCAGCATAAATGCATTGTTGCCGTTTGGCTGTATTTCCAGATAGTCATAAAAATTAACAATCCTTGCAATTTCTGCCTGTGATTTGCCAAGAAGCGCCGCCTGATACAGTTCTCCGGCTTCGCAGGCAGAGCCAAGCAGCAGCCCCTCGCGGTAACGCATCAGCTCACTTTTGGGTATTCTTGGCCGTTTATGAAAGTATGTAAGGTGCGACATGGATACGAGACGATACAAGTTAACCCGGCCATAATCATTGGCAGCCAGTATAATCGCATGATACGTCGGCATCTTCATAATCTGCTCCGGCGTCGCTTTTCCCTGTTCATTGAGCGCATTCAGATCATGGATGCCGCGCTCGGTAAGCATCTGAATAAATTTCACAAAAATCTCAGCCGTACACTCTGCATCGTCTACCGCACGATGATGGTTTTCGAGTGAAATATGCAGCTCTTTCGCTACCGTATCCAGCTTAAAGCGGTTTAAATTCGGCAGCAGATACCTCGCCATTGCTACCGTATCCACAACTGTAAACTTACATGCAAGTCCCAGATCTTCACAGTTTTTGCGGATAAATCCCATGTCAAATTCCGCATTGTGGGCAACCATAATGCTGCCTTCGCAAAACTCCATAAACTCCGGCAGTATTTGAGCAATCTCAGGTTCATTGACAAGCATATCATCGCGTATTTTCGTCAGCTCTTCAATCGCAAACGGCAGCGGCGTTTTGGGATTGACAAATTTTGAAAAACGGTCCACGATCTTACCATTGATAACTTTTACCGCGCCGATTTCAATAATTTTATGCGCATTTGGACTAAGTCCTGTCGTCTCTAAATCAAATACGACGTAGGAATCCAGCAGACTTTGTCCTCTCGGTTCAAACACGATCGTTTTCAAATCATCTACTAAATATGCTTCCACCCCATAAATAACCTTAAAATCCACTCCGTCCGGCACCGCATGATTGGCAATCGGAAACGCCTGAATTGCGCCATGGTCAGTAATTGCAAGCGCTTTATGCCCCCATGCGACCGCCTGCTTGATAATATCTGCAACGTCTGAAATGCCGTCCATATCGCTCATCTTTGTATGACAGTGCAGTTCCACCCGCTTTTTCGGGCTTGCATCCATTCGATGCTCTTCAAAATCTGATATTTTCTTAATACCCGCTATCGAACTAAGCGTCAGTTCGCTGTCAAAACGATCAAATGCCGTCACGCCTTTTATTTTTAAAAACGCTCCTTTTTTTACTTCTCCAAGCAGTTCTTCCAGCTGTTCATTTTTTGTAAAAATCTTAATTACAATCGAATCCGTAAAATCCGTAAGCGTTACAATTACAATGCTCTTTTCCCCACTGCGCAGCTCTCTCGTATCCACGGCCAGCACTTTTCCACGGATCGCAATCTCTCCCATCTCGCCTTCAATCTGGTCAATCGGGATCGCTTCATCTTCAAAATCCCTGCCGTAAACAACATCCGGATTGTCAGAGCGCCGCAGCGGATACTCTCTGCGCGGACCGCCAGGTCTGCGCGCCGCGCCTGCCGCCGACGTTTTCTGTGCCGCCGCATGAAAATTCTGAGATTTTTGCGGCATTTCTGACGCTTTGCCTGACTCCTGCCCGGCAGCCTGCGGCGTCAGACTTTCAGATGCAGAATTCTCATCCATATTCGTATGATCTGATACGCTCACATCCTGCACTCCATCTTGTACCGGCTGCTGATACCCGCCCAGAATCCGGTTAATCTCAAATGCAATCTGTCTGTCGCTTTCTTTTTTACGGCCATTATCCTTCTTTGGTTCAAACACCGGTTCAATCGTAAGCTCCATACCGCATCGGTCACGCATGACTTTATACAAGATCTCCACCAGCTCATCCGCCCGGCTTTTTGCCACAATGGAATCTTCCAGATACAGCTTCATACGGTTGCGTTCTGTAAACTCCACTCTGGCACAGCGAAACAGGTTATAAATTAAAAGACTGTACACCTTCATCTCTTCCAGCATACTGTCTTTGTACAAATCCATCAGCGTTTCCGGCGTATACTGCGCGGAAAGCTGATAACGCTCTATAATTTTTACCGTAAGCTCCTGTTTTGGGAACAGCTGGTTTTTAATGTGGTTCTCCAGCTGAAAAATATACTTTTTCTGTATCAGCCTTGTTCCATGCAGATACACACGCAGGCGCGTCCGGGCCGGATTGGAAACGACTCTTTGCACCTGCGTATCTGAAAGAAGCTGCTGCATCTCCTGATTGACTTTCAAAACTGGAAATACTTCAAAAAATTTTTTCTCCATATTTAACACTCCTAACAATCCAGACCGCTTTGCAGTCCTATCTCTCATTCCAATGCAGCAGCTCTTCCCGCAATGCCGGCAGCAATTCCTCCTCCGGCAGTTTTTTTATCACTTCTCCACGACGGATCAATAGTCCCTCGCCACGTCCTCCGGCAATCCCGATATCCGCTTCTTTTGCTTCCCCCGGCCCATTGACGACACAGCCCATAACTGCCACCTTTAAATCCAGCGGAATATCCGCTACCATGTCTTCGACCTGATTTGCCAGCCCGATCAGATCGATGTTCGTCCTGCCGCATGTCGGACAGGAAACAACCTCAATCCCTCCTTTTCGAATGCCAAGCGTACGCAGAATCAGCTTTGCCGATTTGACTTCTTCCAATGGAGCGCCTGTCAGAGAAACGCGGATCGTATCCCCGATTCCCTGATGCAAAATCAGCCCCAGCCCAATCGAGGACTTAATATTGCCGCTGATGATCGTCCCCGCCTCCGTAATGCCTACATGCAGCGGGTAATCCGTCTGTGCAGAAATCAGCTCATGCGCTCGTACACACATTAACACATCGGACGATTTAATACTGATTACGAGATTGTCATACCCCATATCTTCTATGATCCGAACCTGCCCTAATGCGCTTTCTACAATTCCTTCTGCCGTAACGCCATGATACTTTTCAACCAGCTCTTTTTCCAATGACCCGCTGTTGACGCCGACCCGGATAGGGATACCGCGTTCTTTTGCCGCATCCACAACTGCCTGCACCCGATCAGCAGAACCAATATTTCCGGGATTGATACGTATTTTATCCGCTCCATGCTCAATAGCGGCAATTGCAAGACGATAATCAAAGTGAATGTCTGCCACAACCGGAAGCTCTACCTGCTTTTTGATTTCCTCCAGAGCCTTTGCCGCTTCCATGGTCGGTACACTGCAGCGGATAATCTCGCATCCTGCATCGCATAGCTGCTTGATTTGCGCAACGGTAGCTTTGATGTCTTCTGTTCTTGTATTTGTCATTGACTGAATCAAAATCGGATTTCCGCCGCCGATGACGCGGCTGCCGATTTTCACTGTTTTTGTAATCTTTCTTTTCATAAGGATTCACACTTTCCGGTTTTCTCTTCCCAAAACCTGCATCTGATCTGCCGCTCTTTTACTACATCACAATTTTACGAATATCATTAAACATAATCACAACCATCAGAGCCATCAAAAGCATTAAAAATACCAGGTTTACAGCCCCTTCCTTATTCGGGTCCATCCGTTTACCTCTGACCGCTTCTACAATGAGAAATACCAGTCTGCCGCCATCTAACGCCGGAATCGGCAAAAGGTTCATAATACCAAGGTTTGCAGACAACAGGATACAGATGTTTAGCATATTTAAAAAGACCATAAACGCACCGCTGGATTTAACTTCGGTATAAGTATCGCCAATCGTTTTTACAATGCCGACAGGCCCGGACATTTCATTAATTCCCACATGGCCGGTAAACAGCTGCCCCAGGCTTTCCACCGTAGCGCAAATCCAGTATTTTACCTCATAGACACTATATTTTAATGTCTCTGGCAGCGTCCCCTTAGAACGCGCTGTCGTTCCATAAAAACCAAACAGATATCTGCCGCTTTCTTCATCGTATTTTGGCGTCAGTACGGTTGTATGCTTTTCCCCGTCTCGTTTATACGTTACTTCCACCGTTTCATTAGAGTGGAAATATGTATAAAGAGATACCTCCCGATACAAATGAATGGTTTTATTGCCAAGTTTTACAATTTCATCGCCTGCCGCAAGCCCTGCTTCTTTCGCTGGATAACCATCCATTACTTCGCTGAGGACCGGACGGTCAAAGCCAACGCTTGCTACCAGAATAAGGGAAAACACAATCGCCATAATAAAATTAAAAATTGGCCCTGCAGCCACGATAGAAGCCCGTTGCAGTACGGATTTGTTGTTAAATCCCCTGTCATCCTCGCTGGCCTCATCTTCGCCTTCCATCATACAGGCGCCTCCAAAGGGCAGCAGCTTTAAAGAATACTTTGTCTCTCCTTTTGTAAATCCCACAATGGTAGGCCCAAGTCCAAGGCAAAACTCATTCACTTTTACGTCATTGTGCTTGGCGAGCAAAAAATGTCCCAGCTCATGAAATAAAATAATAATACTGAAAATAACCAACGCTAAAATAATGTTCAATTTACCACCTGCTTTCTATCCATTCATAAACAGTATTTTCTGTTTCTAATATTTCATCCACATTCGGATGCTCTATATATGCACAGTTTTTCATACATTCTTGAATCAACTGTGTAATTTCCAAAAATTTTATTTTTCTGTCTAAAAATTTTGCAACTGCCCGTTCATTGGCCGCATTAAAAATCGTCGGCATATTTCCGCCGCGTCCGGCTGCCTCATACGCAAGCCGCAGTCCGTCAAATGTACGGATATCCGGTTCTTCAAAGGAAATATTGCCAAGTGCAAAAAAATCTAACCGTTTTCCGGATAATGGCCGCCGCATCGGATAATACAATGCATACTGGATCGGCAGACGCATATCCGGCGTTCCCAGCTGTGCCATAATGCTTCCATCTTCGTATTCCACCATCGAATGAATCACAGACTGCGGCTGTACGACTACCTGAATCCGGTCTAAATCCGTCCCAAACAGCCACTTTGCTTCCATAACCTCCAGCCCCTTATTAACCATCGTGGCAGAATCAATCGTAATTTTCTTCCCCATGCTCCAGTTTGGATGCTTTAACGCATCTTCCACCTGCACATCCATAAGCTCTTCCCGGGTTTTTCCGCGAAACGGCCCGCCGGAAGCTGTTAACAGTATCTTATGAATTTTATTCCCGGCTTCGCCGTTTAATGACTGAAAAATAGCGCTGTGCTCACTGTCTACCGGAAGAATCGGCGCTCCATATTCTTCTGCCAGCGGCATAATCAAATGCCCTGCTGTCACAAGCGTTTCTTTATTTGCTAACGCAATTGTTTTTTTCGCCTGAATCGCAGCGACCGTTGGACGCAGGCCAATCATGCCAACGACTGCCGTCACAAGTATCTCTGCCTGCGGAATAACAGCCGCAGCAAGAAGACCTTCCATCCCGCTGACGACCTGCACCGGCAGATCCCGTACGTTCTCCCGAAGCTTTACAGCGTCCGCTTCCTCCCAGACCGCCGCAAGCTTTGGCTGAAATTCCCGTATTTGACGTTCCAGCAGCTTTATATTTTTTCCGGCCGTCAGCGCCCAGACTTTGATATCTTTCTGCTCTCTGACAATCGCAAGCGTCTGTGTGCCAATAGAACCGGTAGAACCAAGAATCGCTATATGCTTCATATTTTTCAAACCTTTCTTAAGTGCTTCTACAACAAATACTTTGCCAGATAATAAATAACCGGAGCTGTAAAAATCACGCTGTCAAACCGGTCCAAAATACCGCCATGCCCCGGAATCAGCGTTCCATAATCTTTGATCTCATAATTTCTTTTAATGGCAGATGCCGCCAGATCTCCGATCATGGAAATCAATCCGCCGGCCGTACTGATTGCCGCTAATACAAAAATCTGCCCGGATGCTATTCCCATCTGCGCACGAAACACAGATGCATAGAGCGCAGTCAGCAAAAAAGTTCCAACAAGACCGCCGACTGCACCTTCGATAGATTTTTTTGGCGACAGTACGGGAGACATTTTGTGTTTTCCAAACTTTACGCCAACCACATACGCGCACGTATCACATCCCCAGGAGCACAAAAAAATCAGCCATACAATATAGGCGCCCTGTTCCATCATCCTTGTCTGATAAATGCAGGAAAGCATAACCGCCACATAAAACACACCAAAAAATGCAGCTGTTATCTGTGACGCATGATATTTTGGATACGCCAATACATAGATTGCCAAAAGCACAATTAAAAGACCGATCACAAATACCATCTGCTCCGGGATCCAATGCACATACAAATCCAAATAATACAAACCAGCCGCAAGATATCCGGCAAATGCCGCGGCTGTCCGTTCCATACGATAGACACGATACAGTTCATACATACCAATGAGTGAAATCACACAAGCTGCAGCAAGCAAAATTTCTCTGCCTGTAATAATCAAAACCAGAGCTGCCGCTACCAGTACGATTCCACTGATAAGTCTCGTTTTAAACATACGCTTCTCCTTATACCTTTTATACCATCAATCCCCCATACCTTCGTTCTCTATGATTATAAGCCGCAACCGCTTTTTTTAATTCTTCCTCATCAAAATCCGGCCACGGTACATCTGTAAAATAAAACTCACTGTAAGCCAGCTGCCAGAGCAGATAATTCGACAGGCGCAGTTCTCCGCTTGTGCGGATTAACAGATCCGGGTCCGGAATCCCTGCCGTATCCAGATATCCGGAAAATACCTCTTCGGTAATCTCCTCTTTGGAAAGCTTTCCATCTTCTATTTCTGCATACATCTTTCGCATCGCACGCATCATCTCATCCCGGCTGCCATAATTTAATGCAATCTGAAAATAAAAGCCGTCATATTGGCTGGACGCCTCTTCTAACTCCTGTATCTGCTTTTGCAGCTGCGGCGACAGACGGGAAATATCCCCTAACACCCGTACACGCATATTATTTTTTTTCGCCGTCTTTAAACAGGTCTTCATATAGCTGCCAAGCAGACGCATCAGTTCGTCTACCTCTGCCTGCGGGCGACTCCAGTTTTCTGTGGAAAAGGCATACACCGTCAGATATTTAATTCCCATATGTCCTGCGACGTCACAGATTTTTTCTACATTTTTTGCTCCTGTTTTATGTCCATAGTTCCGGGGCATCCCCTTGCTCTTTGCCCATCTTCCGTTTCCATCTAAAATAATGGCAACATGCTGCGGTATTTTCATTTTTATTTCCTTTCCGGTAATAAAAGAAGGGAACATCGCCGCGGCTATGTTCCCCGATTATCGCTAAACAGTCATAATTTCCTTCGTCTTTTCCTCAACCGCCTTATCAATATCAGCAATAAATTTGTCTGTCATTTTCTGGATCTTTCCCTCCAGCTCCTTGATCTCGTCTTCGGAAACGTCTTCTTTCTTTCCCAGCTTTTTAAACGTATCATTTGCATCACGTCGGATATTACGGACTGCCACTTTCGCCGCTTCGCCTTTTTTCTTTACGTCTTTTGCCAGATCTTTACGTCTTTCCTCTGTCAGCTCCGGGAAGACAAGGCGAATGGATTTGCCGTCATTCGTCGGATTGATGCCAAGATCAGAGGTAAGAATTGTTTTTTCGATGATTTTTACCATGGAAGGCTCCCACGGCTGAATCTGAATCATTCTTGGTTCCGGCACATTGACGTTCGCAACCTGCTGGATCGGTGTCGGTGTGCCATAATAATCTACGCGCAGCTTATCCAACACATGCGGATTTGCTCTTCCGGCACGAATGCTGCCGAACTCTTCCTGCAAATTCCGCATTGTTTTCTGCATTTTATCATCATACTGAACTAACCTGTCGTCCATAAAAACCTCCTGCCCGCTATACAGTAATTACCGTTCCATTGAAATTGCCGCTTAACGCTTTTACAATACTGTCCGGTTCGTTCAGACTGAATACGTACATCGGCATTTTATGTTCCATACACAAAATGGAAGCAGTTAAATCTACTACAGCCAATTTCTTTTCTATCACTTCTTCAATTGAGAGCGTATCATAACGAACTGCCTGTGGATTCAGCTTCGGGTCAGAATCATATACGCCGTCAACAGCCTTTGCTAACAACATCCCATCTGCTTCGATTTCCACTGCACGCAGAACTGCAGCCGTATCTGTGGAAAAATACGGATGTCCTGTTCCTCCGGCAAAAAATACAACAATATTATGGGCAAAATATTTATTCGCACGATCTTTCGAAAACAGCTTCGTAAAAGAGCCGCATTCGAACGGGGTCAAAACATTGGTCTTCATGCCTTCAGAGCGGAAAATCTCAGACACATAAATGCAGTTCATCACCGTTGCCAGCATCCCAATCTGATCTGCTTTTGTACGATCGATAAATGCACTCGTCCGGCCACGCCAAAAATTGCCGCCGCCAATTACAATCCCAACCTGTACGCCGTCGTCTACCAGTTTCTTCACCTGTTTTGCGACTTCGCATACGGTTTCTTCATCAAATCCGGCTTTTTTTTCTCCGGCTAAAGCTTCTCCGCTTAATTTCAACAGAACTCTTCTCATCATTTTTTATTTGCCTTTCTTTTCTCCAAACAGGCTATCCACATCGATATCTGCATAGCACTGGGAACAGAAGCCTTCAATCACAGCGCCATTGTTAATCTGTACAGATCTGGACTTAATATTGCCAACAATCACTGCAGATGTATCCACAACAACCGGGCCTTGTACATCAATATCACCTTTTACCGCGCCTGCAATTACTGCGGATGTAGCTGCAATATTTCCTACTACAACAGAGCCAAGACCGATTTTTACCGTACCTGTGCTCATAATTTCTCCTTCGATTTTAGCTGCATCAGAAAAAACTTCCGAAGAAGAGCTGTTTCCTTTGATTGTGCCGGTCACTTCCAGCTTGCCGTTACACTGTACGTTTCCTTCTACACGGCCGCTGATACTGAAAGAGCCTGTTGTAGATAAATTTCCTTTAATTGTAGTTCCGGTTGTAATAATAGATACTTCGTCAGTAACCTCCAGTGAATCTGTAGACAGATCATCTTCCATAGATACTGCCATCTCCTTTGTCAATTCTTCGTTCATTGGTATTTCCTCCTTAATTGTTGTGCTTGGTTTCTTATAATCAAAATTATGATGATTGCTTTGTGGTTTCGGTTCTGCCGCAGGCTGATTTTTAGGCTGCGCCGGACGCGGCTGTACCTGTGGCTTTGGCTGTATATGCTGCGGCTTTTCTTCTGCTTCTTTTAAGAGCGCGTCAAAATCAAAAGGCAGATCATCCTCTTCCTCATCCGGTTTCTCAGGCTCTAAAATTGTGTCAAAGCTTCTAAGCGCTGCCTGAATAGACTTTTCTTTTTGCGCAGCCTTTACAGGCTCCGGTTTTGGTTCCTTTTTCTGCTCTGCCTTTGGCTGCTCCTTAGACACCGCTTGCTGTTTCGGCGCCGGCTGCGGTTTTGGCGCGGCTGGCTGCTGCTTCGGAGCTGGCTGCGGTTTTTCTGCCACAGGCTTTTCAAGCACCGGTTCTTCCGGTTCTATTTGCACATGTTTCACAGATTCATTTTTATTTTTATCCTTATCCACATGTTCTAACAAACCGTCCAGCTTTGACAGCTCAGACTCAATGTCCAGATCTCCCTCCAAAGTATTTACCATCATTTCCGGAGAATCTTCCAGTTCTTCTTCCATCTCAAAATCTTCTCCCGGCAGCAGCTCATTGACTGCCAAAGACAGATCATCCTTGAAATCCTTAAAAAAACTCATTTCTTACCTCCATTTATCCGTATGTAGTCAGTCTTCCACACTTTCTGACGAAACATGCTGCACAACCGTCGTATTTTCATCAATAGGCAATATCTCTGCATCCATTTTCAAAAGCTGCTTAATAATACGCGGCAAAGCTTTTACCGTATTCGGCTTATTTTCTGCATCATGCATCAGCACTACTGACGTATGATACTTTACAACGTCTTTCATAACATTGTCAACTAATTCCTGAACCGTATATTGATGGGAAGTTGCATCTCCGCATTCTACATTCCAGTCAAAATATGTGATTTCTCTTTCTTTTAAAACGCGGATAAATTCTTTCATATCCAGTTTGCTGACCTGATTGCTGCTGCCTCCCGGAAATCGGTATAAAGAACACTTCGTCCCTACCGCATCTTCGATCTGGCTCTGAATCTGATCTAAATCCTGCTCAAAATCTTCTACAGAATGATAAATCTCATCATACTTATGAGTGTAAGAATGCATTCCGATTGTATGCCCGCGCTTTGCAATCTCCCGATACAGCTTCATAGACTGTTTATCTTCTCTGCCTGTCAGAAAGAAAGTTGCTTTTACATGATACTGATCCAAAATATCTAATATCTTTTCCGTATTTTTACTCGGTCCATCGTCAAATGTCAAATACACCTTTTGGACATCATCCTTCGTTTCTGTCTGTTTTTCTGCTTTTTTTATTTGATCTGCACCAGCCATCACCTGTCCTGCATTTTTAGCCGACAGTCGGATTTGATCCGCAGATTCGCCATTTTTGCTCTCTTTTCCTGTTGCGGATTCCAATGCATCTTTGGAACTTAACGTCTGATTCTCTTTTTGCTCTACCTGCTGGCTGCGAATCGTATTCTCAGTAATGATATCAATCTGCTCCTGAAGCGAGTGCACTTTTGCAATCAGTGTAATCGAAATCAATGTCTGAGCCAACAGCCACGTTATGAAAAACCAGACTAATCCCGTCTTCATCCGCTGTACTCGTTTTTTACGTGCAAGCCGGTCATTCAGCCCTTCATTTTTATCACTCATTCAATTTCCCCAGCCCCCTGGTCCTTATTATCCAAATCATTGTATCATATTTGCTTCGCAATGAATACGATTTTTTTGCTTTATATTGTTGTTTTTTTAGGGATATTTTCCATATTTTTCTATTTTCTTTATTTTTTTATTCCCGTTATCTGTTTTTTATACGAATTTACAGTCAATTCAACGCCCATGCATGTAGTCATATAACATTGTGACCAGGATGATCCTTCTTTATACAAATACAGTATAACATTGTAAATCTGTATTGTCATTATGAAATATTTTCTTAATCTATAAAATTTCTATTATTATAAAATTTCCATATAAATATTAAATTTCCATATGCTGTAAAATACTACAAGGAGAATGGCACTGGCCATCCTCCTTCTTAATTAAATCATTTCATCTACTTTGAGCCCTTTTAAATCCTCAGCAGCAATTTTCATTTTTGTCATCATATCCGAAACTTCCTGCTTGACATCATTTTTGATGCCATCCATTTTAAGAATTGCTTCTGTTAATACATCTCCATACATCGGATCGGTATCTTCTTCTGCTCGTTTGTGTTCTTTTTGTGCCTGATCCGGGTTCGCAAGCGCTTCCAGCTCTTCTCTGCGTTCCTTGATCTGTTCGATTCTTTCCTCTTCTTCCTTCTTTTCTTCCTTCTTCTCTTCTGCCTTTTCAAACTCTTCTTCAGATTTCTCGTCGATATGATCGACTGCTTCATCTAAGAGCATTCCTTTGATCTCATTGCCTGCGTTTTCCATCACTTTGTCCGCCTGCTGAACGGCATCTAAAATCGGATGATATTTCAGACGTTCCTTCTCAATTCCACGAATCGCGGCGTTTTCTTCGATCAGCCCTTTCTTCGCTTCTTCCAGCTGGTCCAGATATGGATCTTTCCCTTTATCCAGTTCCAGTGCGCGCTTTTGGTATTCTGTATAGCCTTCAGCGTATCCCTCCGCATACAGTGTCCTCGCACGCTCCAGTTTTTCCTGCGGTATTAAGATCTCCAGCTTTTCCGGATTCCGCTTGGAAATTCTTCGATATTCCGCAAGAATTTCCAAGTCCTTTTGCTCCTGGCTGTCCGGATCCACCTCATATTCTTCACGAAGCGTTTCCATTCTTTCATCAATCTCGCCAAGGCCCCGGTTAGCTTCTCCCACCATACTTTCATACCGTTGAATCAAATCCATACGCGCCTTGATATCATCATCAATCTTTTTTTCTCCCGAAAAAGCATCGCTTACAATTTTTAACGCCCGTTTTCTGGCCAACTCACGCTTCTGTTCAATCGGATCAAACTTTCCGGTCAGAATGGATGCAGGGCCTGCAGCGGCATTGCGCTGTTTTCTTCCAAACATATCAGTCTGCATATTTTGATTCGACAGACCAATTCCCGTATAAAAACTGATGTTATTTCCCATCTGATCACATCCCTTCTAAATCGAAAAATCAAATTTACTGCCGATTTTGCGCTCCTCATCCGTACGTACGCTGTCACTTCTTAATGCAAAAACCGTATCGTTGATCTTTCGGATCAATTCTTCTATGGAAGATGCTTCTACCCGAATCGTATTGTCATCTTCCTTCATTTCTGCCTTTTTCTGATCTTCAGCTTTTTGCGCACGTTTATCTTCAGCACGCTTTTTCTCTGCTGCTTTCTTGTCCTGCTTTTTTGCCTCTGCTTTCTTTGCCGCATTTTTTTCAATCCGGTCTTTCTGAGCCGCCAGCGATTTATCAATCACTGCAAAAAAGGTTGCTGTCCCGCCTTTATCTACCTGCATTCCATACCCTTTTACGCTGTCTGCACTGGCGCCCAGACTTTTTGCAATCTGCGGCATCTTATGCGCCGCGCTGCTGATAATTCCTTCGTATTGTTTGCGAAAATCCTCATCCTCAGCCATTTTTTCAATTTTTTCTTCATCGATCAGAACGACCATGCGGTTTGGATTTGCAAATCTGCCTGCATTCGCTTTTGCCTGCTGCTTCATATCACTGCTGACAAGAATAAAATCCATATTTCCATACTTTTTTCGCAGCTGGTCATAATACTTTTGCGCCTTTTCACTCAGCTTCGGCTCACCAATTGTTCTGCCATTTGTAACTTTGGACTTTTTGGCCGCTTCGGTCTGATTTTCTTTTGACGTTTTTGTGTCCTGCACATTCCTGTCATAACCTGCAGCTGCAGGATAACCGGACGCTGCACTTACTTCTGCCTGTGTAATTGCGGTCATAATCTTTTCCTCCTTGAAATGTTATTGAATTCCATTTATCCTGTTTATAAAGCATCCGCCAAAATACAAAAATGCAGCTTCGATCCATTGAAACTTACCCCCAAAAATCAAACTGGCTGGCAAGCTGGGAATAAATATTCCCCATTCCGTCATACTGGCTCGTCGTACTCTCTATCCCTGCCTGTGCATTGTTTGCAATCCGATCCGCAAGAAAAGCGGTCTTAGATGCCAGCTCACCCTCTCCGCCAAAAGCGCTTTGCAGATCTTCTATAGAAGCTGCATGCAGTTTTTCTTTATTGACAGACAATGACCCGTTTTTATTGATTGTAATACCGATCTTTTCCAGTTGTTCACTGTTTTTATCCGCTGCTTCCTGCAGCATCTGGCTGTAATACTGATCCAGCATTCCCGAAGATTTGTTCAGATTGGAAAGTGTTGCATTATAACGTTCCACATAGCTTTCTACCGCTTCATAAGCCTCTTTCGTATTTCCGCTTTCTTTGATTTTTTCAAAAAATGACTTTTCGCCTGTCTGCGCAAGCTTCCCGGCCTGGTCTTTTAAACTCTGCGCCGTTTTTTCCATCTTTTTATAGTTGGAAATGGTCTCTGGAGATACTTTGTCTTTCTTATTTAAAGCATCCAGCAATGTATTGCCGCCAGCCGACTCATCATTCACGTAGCTTAAAAAATTCGTCTGATGAATCGGAATTCCTGTCTTTTTCGCCGTTTCATTCAGCATATGGGTTGTAATTCTCATAAAAAATAACCTCCTGTTTGGCAGTGGGATCCTTCACTGCATTTGTATTTCATATATTATATCGGCAAAAGTGTGAGAACTTAACACAAAATGTCATGAATAGATAAACCGAAAGGTCACCGTTCAGAACTGTTACACCGAAAAACGTCTGAATTTTGTTAAAAACAAAAAAACATATTAACATTTTACAAAAATATGTTAAAATAAAGCGGATAGTGTAAGAAAAAGGAGTGCATTGATATGAAAAAGTTTCATAATATCAAACAAAAAATCATTTTTTATGTCATGGCTGTAGCAATTTTTCAGGTTTTCGTAGTCTCGGTGATTATGTGTGCCGGCAATATCCGTTCTACAAATAACTCGTTGCTGGACAATATGCAGACTACCGCAAGAATTGCTTCCCAAAGCATCAGCTCCAACCTGCACCTTTTATGCGAGCGGATGTATAACCTCTCCAGGGAAACAGCTTTAGCAGATCCCGCATCTTCGGATCAAGACAAACAGGTCTGTCTGAATAATGCCAAACTTCAGATTGAATTTGTCTGGTTGGCTGCTTATGACCCGGACGGTCAAAAATTATATGGAGACGACCATGCCCCCTCTTCCATCACTGACCAAAACTACTATTCCTTATTAAAAGAAACTGGGAATATAGTCATTGGCGATCCTTACGAAGCAGACGGCTTGGTACAGCTTAGCGTAGGCATTCCATATACAATAGAAGAAGAGACCATTGGATATTTGATTGGCAGCTATAAATATGATATTTTAAACGATGTCTTAAGCATGTTAATCGTAGGAAGCACCGGAAGCGCCTGCATTGTAAATGAAGACGGCCAGATCATTGGCGACCGCAACACTACCATGATAAAAGAGCAAAAAAACATTTATGACTCAGCGGATTCCTCCGCCGCCAAAAAAACTTACGATAAAATGCTTGCCTATCAAACCGGCTCCGATATCATTTCATTTAATGGGAAAAAAAGTTATGTCGGATATGCTCCAATCCCCGGCACAAACTGGGCGCTCATGCTCCATGCTCCAAGAATTGAGTTTATGGACACTGTAATAAAATCCATCGGACTATCTATTTTGTTATCCGTCATATTTTTGGTTATTGGAGCGTTGTGGATTACTACTGTCTCACAAAAAATATCTGTCTCTTTGTCATCTGCCACAAATCGTCTGCAAGATCTGGCAGACGGTAATTTAACAGATGATGTCGTCTTGTCTGAAAGCAACGATGAGACAGCCATTTTAACTGACGCACTGGCGAAAACAATTGCAAGCCTAAATACATACATACAAAATATACGCACCTGCCTGGGTGAACTCGCGAAAGGGGATTATACAGTTGCCATTCCCGATAACTTTCACGGTGATTTTACTTCCATACGCGATTCGCTGAATCATATCAGTGACTCGTTGAACCAGACAATGCAGCGTATGAACCAGTCGTCGCAGGAAGTGAATCAGAATTCAATGATCGTATCTGATTATGCCGGACAACTTCAAAGCGCATCTTTAAAGCAGTCCGAACTGCTGCAGCAATTAGAAGAAAGTTCTGCTTCTATCACAATGGCCATTGAAAAAAATAAAGAACAGGTGCTTCAAATGGAATCCTGTTCAGAAAATGCAACTGAAAAAACGACCCTTGGAGCCGCATCCATGCAAAGTTTGCTGTCTTTCATGCAGGAAATTCATGATTCCGTACAGGAAATTTCCAAAATCAGCAGGATGATAGGAGATATCTCTTTCCAGACAAATCTGCTTTCATTAAATGCTTCCATTGAAGCTGCCCGAGCAGGAGAAGCAGGCCACGGGTTTGCCGTTGTCGCCGCGGAAATCGGACAGCTGTCCGCAAAGACTTCCGACGCCCTGCGTCAGACGGACGAGATTATTCAAAGCTCTGCCGAAATGATTCAAAAAGGGTTAGAAGCAGCAAATGAGACAGCAGAAGCCTTTCATGAAATCCAGGCAGTTGCAAAACAATACCGTGAAATATCCGTACAGCTTTCCGACACTGCCGACGAACAAGCAACTGCCGTATCCTGCGTGACCGTACAATTGGATTCTATCCGCAGTATTGCACAGGAAAATCACCGTCTGGCAGAAGAAACAGCACAAATGGCCGCCGGGTCCTTAAAACAGTCCGAAAGCCTGCATCAATACGTATCACAGGTAAAATTAAAAGACATATAGGAGGTCTGCTTTATGAAAAAAACAGTTCGTATACTGCCGTTTCTTTTTCTGCTTTTATGCGCCTTGCCGCTCAATGGCTGCGGATCCGCCTCTTTAAAAGATGGATTTTATACTGCGCAAATGTCTGATTATTCGCATGGCTGGAAAGAATATTTATGCATTATGGTAAAAGATGATAACATTGTATACGCAGAATTTAATGCCAAAAATCCAAGCGGTTATATTAAAGCATGGGACAATGCCTATATGGAAAATATGGCAGCTGTCTGCACCACTTATCCAAATGATTATACAAGAAAATATGTCGCACAGCTGATTGAATCGCAAAATACGGATGGTATTGATACTATCAGCGGCGCCAGTCATTCCGGCAGCAACTTTTTAAAACTTGCATCCGCTGTGATCGAACAAGCCATAGATGGAAATCCGAATACGGTCCTTGTCCAAAGTGAATCCGAATAAAACAATCAATGACAAATTTATCCAGATAAAGATTAAACCATTGTAAACGAAAAAAGAACATAGCAAAAGTTCGTATCAAACTTTATAGCTATGTTCTTTTTTTACGAAAAATCAAATACTTCATTCTCTTTCGTAATCGTAACTATTCTGCTCAAAAAATAATCATTATCTGTACGCTTCTTAAATGTTTCTATGAAAGAATAGTCCTGCCACATATGCATGGGAAATACATGATCCGCATCCACATTTCGCATAAAATATCCAAATCCTTTAAATGCGTCACTTTCCTGGCGTGGATCTAACAATACAAATGCCAAATCAAAATGCTCATTTTCAATTCTGCGCATTTCACGCTTAAATCCCCGCTCCATACGTCCGTTTATCAAATCTCCGGCGCCTTCCCAATACCACCAGTTCAAATCTCCGGCATGATAAATATGTTTATCCTCCGCCTGTATGCAAAATGCCACTCCCTCATCGGTAGACCTTAACGTACGGATTTTGATGTTGCCGGCTTCATATGTTTTCTCAGGCGCCAAATACATAATCTTTTGCGTTATTTCCTGCGGATAGCCATGCTTTTTCAAAAAGTTACGCGTCATTTTACAGTCTTTGGAAAATAAAAACCGTATGTTCGGATACTGTTCAGCCAGCTTTAAATTGTCCATGTCAAAATGATCCCGATGCTTATGGCTGGCAAATACATAAAAATCTTTTTCCGTATCCAGTCTTGGAATCGTTCCGGTAAAATGAAATCCATTGACACGATCTCCTGCAAAATAGTCAAATAACAAAATCGTATGTTCCAGTTCTACCAAAAAACTGCTGTGGTGTAAAAATGTAACTTTCATTGTGTTCCTCTTTTCTCTGTCTTAATTTTAAAAACGTCAACAAAATCTTGAAGGAAATATGCAGATGTGGGCGGATCTGGCAACAACAGGTCAACCAATGCTTCGTCACTCTTTTTACAAAGCAAAATGCCAATTGTTGGATTTTCTCACTTTATTCTTTCATAACAGTCACTATAATTAACGTACATTTGCATCTGTCCCAAATCTTGGTGATCAAGTCGTCTGCCTTAAAACCAATAAGCACATAACAACGCAGCAGACAGTTATATAGAATCAAGTCAACATAAAAATTATAATTTCATTATGCATTTGTCATTCTTTGTCTTTTTTGTGCGGCTATCAGCATAGTTCGCAAATCTGTTTCAATATCTATCATCTTTACTTCAATATCAAATTGTCTGATACATTCGGCAAGGACAGATGTTCCTGTAATTTTTTTCATTTCCTGTTCATCGCACACAACAATAATTTTTCTATACGTTCTTTTCTCTAATTTTTCAAGAAGGAGCATTTTAAGAATATCATTTGCAATTTTGTTATCCTGCCCTTTTTTCGGCTTTCCAATATGTGCAAAAATTTCCCCAATAATGCCTTCTTCCTTAGAATAGAAATCTGGCTGCATATATGTTTTACCCACAAGGATTTTTGCATTTTCTTTTACGTCCTTGTTCAGCCAATATTGAACTTTTTTAAAAATAATCTGTTTTGCCATTTGCTGTTCAATAGAATTTGACTTTTCTCCGCATTCCATGACATAACCTCCTTAAATCCACAAAGATTATTTATTATTTTACCACACATATCATAAAATTTCTACGAAAAATTTCTCAAATCAAACAAGCAATGAAAGAATTTTGTAACAGTTCAGGTAGGTCTGCACATTTACTGTGCTGACCGTATAAAAATGTAGTGGTTTCCAGGTATCCGGCCCATCGCAAAGCGATTTCTAATAGCTGGATACGTAACAGTTCAATGGGTTATCTGAACGGTTACAGAATTTTCTGCCTCTGTGAATTTTCTCCATATTTTTCTTCCTACCTGCCAGCTTAGTCCCGATAATCAGTATAAGCTGTTTGGGCGACAGCGCTTCCTACTGCAAGTAAAATCTTTGTCCGGATGCTTTACATATCCTGAAATGGAAGACACATTGCGCCTGATTGCAGAAGTGAAAAAAACATGTGCAATTTTACAAAAAATGATTAGAACCTATTTGCCTCCAAAGAAAAACCTCCCTGTCTTTATGGAGCTGTACGCAATACATTGAGCAGTTAATCCTATGAACGCGCATGTTTCCATAAAACGGGAGGATATCAGAAAAATATTTAGTTATCACCTTTTATCGTTAAATAATAATACAGACCATACCTCCATTCGAATCATTTACAATTTTTTGCATCGTATCCTGAAGCTTCATCTGGCTTTCATCATCCATCATCGAAATTTTATGACTGATGCCATCCTCCATTAATTCCCCGATCGTCTTTCCAAATATATTTGTATTCCATACGCCTTCCTGAGAATTCTGCCCCTCTTTTATGTACTCCTTTAATCCCTGCGCCTGCTCTTCGCTGCCGACAATTGGCGCGATTTCTGTCTCAATATTGGCGCGGATCATATGGATAGAAGGCGAAGATGCCTTAATCTTAACCCCGTACTGGCTGCCATGTTTGATAACCTCCGGTTCATCTAACGCAATATCTGATAACTGTGGGGATACAACCCCATACCCTTTCATACGGACCGACTGCATCGCATCTGCCACTTTATCGTATTCCTGCTTTTTTGCCGCCATTTCCCGGATCAGACGGATCAGTTCGTATTCGCCGTGTACCTGCACTCCGGTCAGTTCTGAGATATTTTCATAATAATACTTTTGCGCTACCTCCATGCGGATTTCTGCCGTACCATCCGACAGGTTCATCTGCTCCAGTTTGATTTTTTCCAGATATTCCCCATCCGGCTTAAATTCGTAGTTCTGCACATCTTTGACGAATGTAATATCCTGCAGGATCTTTTTTGCATTTTCAATCACATTCTTTTTTACCGGGCGATCCTGTCCGAGCAGATCTACCCACTTTGGCAGATAAAAATTCATACGCACAACCGGAAATTCATATAAAATCTGTTCTAAAATATGATTCACATCTTCTTTGCGCAGCTGTTCGCAGTTTACCGGTATCACACTGACTCCATACTGCGCTTCCATCTGCTGTGCGGTCTGACGAGCTTCGTCACTGTAAGGCTTTGCTGAGTTTAACAGCATGATGTATGGTTTGCCGCTTTTCTTTAGTTCATTGACCGTCTCTTGTGTTGGTTTTTGATAATTGGATGCCGGGATCTCTGTCACCGTACCGTCTGTCGTCACGACAATGCCGATCGTGGCATGATCTTTGATCACTTTGCGTGTTCCGGTCTCCGCCGCCTGCGAAAAAGGAATTTCCTGTTCCGACCATGGGGTTTTGACCATACGCTCCACGCCGTTTTCCAGATGCCCGCTGGCGCCTTCCACCATATATCCCACGCAGTCAATCAAACGCACTTTCACCTTAATATCATCGGTCAGTTTAATTTCCGCCGCGTCTTTTGGAATAAATTTCGGCTCTGTCGTCATAATCGTTTTGCCCTGTGCCGACTGCGGCAGCTCATCTCTCGTCCTTGCCCGGACATTTTCATCTTCGATATTCGGAATTACCATCTGTTCCATAAATCGTTTAATAAACGTGGACTTTCCGGTACGCACCGCACCCACCACGCCCAGATAGATTTCTCCGTTTGTCCTTGCCTTAATATCTTTATATAAATTGTACTGCTCCATCCTCCCTGTCCTTCCTGCCATAAATTCGCTTTCTATACTTTATGTCATTGGACGGGAACTATGCCTATTTTTTCATCTTTTTGCACAATGCTATCACCTAAGCTTTATAAACGCTCCAAAATTGCCCCGCTTCCCTTTGCTTGCACGATGGGAAAACAGCAGCTTCGGATTGCAGCACGTACAAATATTCGTCACGGCCAGATGTTCTTTTTGAATACCCGCTTCCAGCAATACAAGTTCATTTGCCTTCCACAAATTCAGCTGGTATTTTCCCGGCGCACCAGGCATACACAGTTCTTCGCCAGCCTGTGGAAATTGTTCCATAAAACGAAACGCTACGTCTTCGCTGACTTCATAGCAAGACTGGCAGATCGAAGGCCCGACTGCACCATACAGCTCCTTTGGACTGCTGCCATATGCTTCCTGCATAGCCCTTACCGTCTCGCGTCCCATTCCTGCCACAGTCCCGCGCCAGCCGGAATGGCTGACGCCAATCGCGCGATGCACCGGATCGATAAACAGCAGCGGTACACAGTCTGCAAAAAATGCTGACAATACTATATCCGGCTCATCTGTAATCAGCCCATCTATATCCTGATAATCTTTTTCCCGCAAAATTCCTTTGCCGCAGTCTTTCCGCGAAACGGTCCGTATATTGACGGTATGCGTCTGATCTGTCAATACAAAATCAGATATTTTTGCATGAAGCGAAACTGCCGTACGATGATAATTCTCATCTACGGCAATTTTTTCATCTCCTCTTGTATAACTTAGATTCAAAGCAGAAAATATCCCTTCGCTCACTCCGCCTGCACGTGTGGTAATCCCATAATCCACAAACGGCAGCCGGTCAAACAAATGAAACTTCAAAAGCGGAATTCCTCCATCCGCACTGTCATCCTCTATGTAAAATACCTTTCTGTCATCTGCAGTCTTAAAATCGTTTAATTTTATCATCCATTTTATCCTTCTTAAAAATCTCAGATTCGTTATCGTAAGGAACTGTGAATAAGTAAATTGCAAAGGAATTTATTCACAGTTCCTTACTGTATATAGTCAAACGCATTTTGAATTATTGTCCATTCTCCGCCCATACACGCTATCACATCAAAGCGGCAAGGTTTTTGCGGAGATATTTTATGGCGCAGACAATAATAAGACGCCGCTCTGCTTATTTTTTGCTGTTTACGGAAATTTACTGCCTCCTGCGGCTCTCCCATCTGCGTACCTGCCCGATATTTGACCTCGATAAATACCAGATAGCCGTCTTCTTCTGCAATCAGGTCAATTTCGCCCATCCTGCAGCGAAAATTTTTCTCCAATATGTGATATCCACGTGTTTCCAAATATTCAGCCGCTTGTTTCTCATAATCCGTACCGACTGCCCGGGTGTTTTTCATTTTTTATAATCTCCAAGTTTCTGGCGTATTTTATCCATATCGTTTACAAATACAAGAATCTCAGCCACAACCTGATATAACTCCGGCGGTATCATATCTCCGATCTCCAGCCGTGAAAGCGTATCTGCCAGCTTATCATCCTTATAAGTCGGTACATCCGCTTCTTTTGCAGCATCAATAATCTTTTCTGCTAAAGCGCCTTTTCCGGTTGCAAGTATCTTCGGCGCCTGCTCTCCCGGTTCATAGGAAAGCGCTACCGCAGTTTTTAGTTTTTCTGCTTTTTTTGGTGCCACGACGCTTCTCCTTTTTCCTTCTATATATAGCTGTCTGCCATCATGTTCATTACTTATCGTTATTCATCTTTGTTTATCTTTATTTTCTTTATTTATCTTAATTTATCTTTACTTATCATTCATCGCAGTTCCTAAGCCCTTACATCAAACGAATACCGATGCACCATTCCTTTGTTCGCCGCTTTCGCCGGCTGGCTCTTTTGCAGAAAATCTTCGACAAAATCTACGTTTTCCTCTCTGTTTTCCACCGTGACATGACAATGATAGCCCAGTTTTTCCAGACGCTGCGTAAGCTGTGGAAGATGTTCTTCGATTAGATCATAAGAAGCGTCGTCTTCCAGATAAAATTTTGTACTTACATTTTTATCCAGCATCTTAATCGAAACATCCGTCGTACCGAGATTTTCCAGTTCCAGATGCAAAAATGCCGATAATTCTCCTTCTTTTTTTCTAAGATTACGCTTATTTGTATAGACATACAGATCGCTATGTGCATTTTGATTTGCCATTTTCAGCGGAATCTGCACATAGGTATACGCCTGATTGATCTGATGCATAAATTCAATATTGTCACGCACTTGCGCTGCTGCCTGTGAAAGCTGCCCCGTATTCATACCCGTCTGCTTTGCCAGCTGCTCAATCTGTCCCATCTGGCGATTCAACCTCTGGTACAGTTCTTCCACTTTATGCTCTGTCTTTAATTCTTCAGGCCGAACCGTCCACTGCTCCTGCATCACTTCTTTTAAAAGCGCATGATACTCTTTTCCGGAAAACAGCCGGCCAAGCGCTGATTTATCGAAAGATGGATGCTGTTCCAGCTGCTGCGCGACTGCATCTAAGAATTCTTTTGCGCTCAGCTGCGTATTCAGCTTTCCAAATTCTGCCTTTGGAAACGCTTCCTTAAGCTGTGCTTCCAGTTGTGCAATCTGATGTCTGGAAAGCAGCTCTGACAGTTGTCTGGGCGGTACGGCCTCTTTGCCGTCTGCCATCTGTATACTTGCTTTTTCCGAAGCGCCTGCCGATTCATCCGCCGCAGCTTCCGACATCTGATGGCCTGATTGGGACTGTATCTTGTCAGCAAATTCCTGCTGCGTCTGCAATCCCGGAATTTTACCTGCTAAATCTGCCA
This sequence comes from uncultured Eubacterium sp., assembly GCA_910584595.1. Taxonomy (GTDB): domain Bacteria; phylum Bacillota; class Clostridia; order Lachnospirales; family Lachnospiraceae; genus Eubacterium_J. Next base: position 35,661 of record CAJUBQ010000004.1, on the reverse strand, counting down.
TCTGTTTTCCTGCTGGTTCCTGCCCGTCGGATGGCATTTGCGGCAGACCTTCCTGCACGCCTTCTTTTTGGGATGCCAGCGTTTCTTCCAAAAACAGCTGTACGCCGGACTGGCTTTTTTCGGCTCCCTGAAGAATCGATAATATCTGTTGATTTAGCTGCTGCAGCTGGGAAGCAGGCGCCTTTGCATACACCTTTGACAGCCCTTCCATCACCTGATTCATCTCATTTAACATAGAGTGGCGGTCATTCTGATAATTTTCAAACTGTGCCGCAAGCTGACTGTTGACAGGAATTCCAAGTTTGGTCATCGTAACGGCCGTATCCAACGATACATACGGATTCTGCATAAGCGTCTGGCGCATCGAAGCCAACGACTGCTTATCAATCGGCAGCCCTTCTTCCATCATACGATTTACCATATCCATCGTATCTTTTGTCATCTCCATACCAGCCGCATCCAGCGCTTTTTGAATCGTTGGATTAAAGGTCTGTCCGTCCGTAAACGGTTTGATCGCAATCGTATTCCCGTCGTTGGATTTTACCTGAAAAAACACAGACTGTCCCAGCATAAGGTTGACGCTGCCTTCTAACCGGGCTGTGATCGTCTGCCCGTTTTGAAGGCCAAGCAATATTTTTGAGCCGTCCATCGCATTGATGCTGCCCTCAAACACAGCCCCTTCCTGCATCTGCGTCAGTTCTGACACAACACTCTGTGTCACTGTACCAGCGTTTTGTACAGATGACGGCGCTGCCGACGATGCATTTGCAAGCGTGTTGGCATATTGTCCTAAATAATCTGCAATCTGCATAATTTCTGCCTCCTGTCATGTTTACAGTCCAAACAAGCTGACCTGTTACTTTTATTCCGGCATTTCCGATCTGGTTTTTACCCGACAATTGATTTGATAAATGTCTTTCTGTGAATCGCACAAGGACCGATCTGATGCAGTGCGCACATATGTTCTTTTGTCCCATATCCTTTATGGGCAGCAAATCCATACCCCGGATAGATCCGGTCGTACTCCTCCATCATATGATCTCTTGTCACCTTCGCAATAATACTGGCTGCCGCAATGGAAACGCTTTTGGCGTCACCTTTGATAATAGGCACCTGCCTGATCTGTACATCCGGTATTGTAACAGCATCATTTAACAATATATCGGGTATTCTACCAAGATTGTTAATAGCTTCCCGCATAGCCTGATATGTTGCCTGCAAAATATTGATCTGATCTATTATTTCTGCAGATACAATCCCTATTCCCGCCGCAACTGCCTTTTCCATAATGATATCAAATAATTCTTCCCGCATATTGGCCGACAACTGTTTAGAATCATTCAAATACAAAATCTCACAATCTTTCGGAAGAATCACCGCACCTGCTACAACCGGCCCTGCCAGAGGCCCTCTGCCGGCTTCGTCTATCCCGCAGATCCATGTGCATTGTGCATACTTGCGCTCATATGCGCTCATCTCATAAATGCGCACACGCTCCTCTTCCAGTTTTTGAATTTTCCTTCTGGCTTTTTGCACTATTTTTTGTATGCCTGCTCTTGCATCCTTTTGATAAACACAGATAAATTCAGGCAGCATAGGTAACTGTGCTGCCTGATATTCCTCCTGAACCTGTGCAATTGTTTTTTGTACTCTTTCCTCACGCATCACCTGTACCTTATTCCTTTTCCCCTTTTTTGGCATTCTTCCTGTTTTCACCGTCTCCGGCATCCGTGATGAAACCAATCGAAGAAAACGGATAAATACGAAAAAACACTTTTCCGACAATCTCCGAACGGCGTACGTACCCAACCGATGCAAACCGGCTGTCCTCACTGTTATTGCGGTTATCGCCAAGCACAAAATATTCATCCTCCGCCAATATTTTCGGCACAGACGCAAATCCCGGATGGCTGATCGCCTCTGTTCCATAATGTTCTTCTAACGCTTCATCGTTAATAAATATCGTACCCTGTGCATCAATCCGTATCTTTTCTCCAGGCAGGCCAATAATTCGTTTGACATAAAACGTATCCTGCTCATAACGATATGGAAATGCTATGATATCATACCGCTGCGGTTCCCTGAAACGATAAGTCAGCTTGTCTACAAGCACCTGATCCCGATCCGAAAGCATTGTCTGCATAGAATCGCCCTCAATCTCAGTACGCTGCACCGCATAATTTACGAATACGTACGTGCATCCCATAACAATGACCAGATAAAAGCACAGGCTAACGACATCCTTAAATATTGCCTTCATGTTTCATCACCCTATCAGCCGCAATATTTTTCTCACACTTTTAATCTTATTCTGGTAATTCCATTGTAATCCGTCCCAATTTTCCACTGCGAAATTCTTCTAATAATAAAGCCGACGCCTTATTCGTATCCAATTCCCCGCCTTTTTTCAGGCAGTTTCTATTCTGCGCCAAATGTTCTAAAACTACTGCGGGTTTCCCTTTTTCATCCAGGTCATACCGTTTGGATAAAATTCCCGGATATTGATCGGCCAGCTTTTCAATCAGCTCCAAAGCCATTTCTTCCTTATGCAGGAGCTCATCTTTGATAGAACCGATCAGCGCCAGATGCAGGCCGATCATCTGATCTTCAAATTTAGGCCACAAAATTCCCGGCGTATCTAAAAGTTCTACATTTTTATTCAGCCGTATCCATTGTTTTCCTTTTGTCACCCCCGGTTGATTGCCTGTCTTTGCACAGGCTTTCCCCGCAAACGAATTAATAAATGTAGATTTACCTACGTTGGGAATACCTGCAACCATAGCTCGCACCGGACGATTTAATATCCCTCTTTTACGGTTGCGCTCCAGCTTTTCTTTACATGCTTCCTGAATAATACGATGCACTTCCTTCATACCGGCGCGATTTCTGGAATCTAACTGCACCGCATACATCCCGTGATCTTTATAATATTCACACCATATCTGATTCCTTGACTGATCGGCAAGATCCGCTTTATTTAATAAAACTAATCTGGATTTATTTTTTCCAAGATCATCGATGTCCGGATTATGGCTGCTGACCGGTATTCTTGCGTCAACCAGCTCAATAATGAGATCCACCAGTTTGATATCTTCCTGCATCTGCCTTTTCGCCTTCGTCATATGTCCCGGATACCATTGATACTGCATAGCTTTCCTCCTTACTGAATCAGGCCCAGCTTGTCCCGCGGCGATATGACAAACCATGCTTTTCCAATAATATAATCTTCCCTGATATTGCCAATATTGGCAAACCTGCTGTCCTCACTGTTATTACGATTATCTCCGAGCACAAAATATTCATCCTCTGCAAGCGTCATCTCACTGTCAGCAATTCCTGCATCTTCGATACGGTCAGCTTCTATCTCTTCCTGAAATTGCTCTCCATTTACATAGACCATACCATCTTTGATCTGTATCGTATCCCCAGGCACAGCGATCACACGCTTTAAGTAATAATGCGTATTTGTATTTCCATTCGGAAGAAAAGCAATCATATCTCCCGCTTTCGGAGAAATAAATTTATACAAAAAACGGTCAATCAATACCTCGTCCCCATCTTCCAGCTGCGGCGACATAGAAGGCCCTACCACAGTAGAACGTACGCCAAAGAAATAAGTAAACACTACTGCTATCGTAATCGTTATTGCGATTTCTATGATCCAGATCATAATTTCCTGAAACAAAGACAAATTAATTTTCCGTTCTTTTTTTCTGCCAAATTCAAGCCCTTTGACCCGTCTTCTCATCTTTCTATTCCTTACTTACGTAATGTTCCTGCATTTTACAAAATATTTTGAAAAAAGAGACAATCTTGCAATTGTCTCTTCCTGCACAAAAACTATTTTACCAGCTCTTTTACTTTCGCACGTTTGCCGACACGTCCTCTTAAATAGTTTAATTTTGCACGTCTGACTTTACCACGGCGTACAACTTCTACTTTTTCCACGTTCGGAGAATGCAATGGCCATGTCTTTTCCACACCAACGCCATTGGATAACTTTCTAACTGTAAAAGTCTCACGGTTGCTGGAACCTTGCTTCTTTAACACAATTCCTTCAAAAACCTGGATTCTTTCACGATTTCCTTCTACAATCTTACCGTATACTTTTACGGTATCGCCTACATGAAATTCAGATACAGATTCTTTCATCTGCTCTGTTTCAATCTGTTTCATAATTTCTGCTGCATTCATTTTTGTGACCTCCTATTATTTTGATGTTCTTAATACCTGTCTGTACCAGAGGACCATCGCATTTTTCACAACAAATCTAACTTATCACAATACGTTGTGTATTGCAAGTATTTTTTTTAATTTCCGGTTCTACCCTTTTTCTACAATATTCTGCAGCCAGATCCCTTTTTTCACAAGCAAAAATCCAATCACACATTTTATCAAATCACCAAGCTGCACCATAATATATACTCCAATGACAGGAAGTGTCGTAAATCTGCTGAATGTAAAGGCAATTACTACACTTACACACCAGATAAATACGCTGTCAAATAAAAACGTTATGATCGTCTTGCCGCCGGAGCGCAATGTAAAATAAGCAGCATGTAAAAATGCATTCTGAGGCATAAATACCGCTGTCGCCATAATAAAATATTTTGCCAGTTCCCTTGCTTCATCATTTATTTTATACAGTCTTGGAAATACCGGTGCGAATAGCAGCATAATTGCAGCTACACAAGTACAACAAAACACAGAAAAAGCAATCATCTTATTATCCGTATCTCTGGCTTCTTCCATTTTGCCTGCTCCAAGCAGCTGGCCAACAATAATTGCAACCGAATCTCCAAGCGCTATAAATACAATATTAAATACATTATTGATCGTATTGGATACGTTTAAGCCGGCGACAACATTTAAGCCCCGCACCGAATAGCATTGCGTCAGCATAGCCATGCCTGCAGCCCATAATGTTTCATTAAACAACAGCGGACTTCCTTTTTTTATAATTTTTATCACAAGATCTTTCGGAAGTTTCATTGTATGATATAAACCTTCCATAAATGAATACGTCTTCGTGTCTCTATGAACAAAATAAATCACGATTAACATTTCCACATATCGAGAAAGCGCCGTCGCAATCGCAGCTCCACGCACTCCCAATTGTGGAAATCCCATTTTCCCATAGATCAAAAGATAATTAAAAACAAGATTAACAAACACAGCAACAATGCCGGCTTTCATTGGCAAAATCGTCTGCCCGCATTCCCTTAAAGTACTTGCATAAATCTGCACGACCGCAAACGCAGGAAGTCCGATCAGCATAATATGCAAATACTGTTTTCCATATCTTAAAGTTGCCGCGGCATCTTCGGCAGAACCGTCTCCGCTTAAATAAGCATTAATTAAAAATGTTCCACCACCTAATAAAAGTAAAATCGTCAGGCCGGTAACAGCTAACGCCATCCAGAACTTAAAACGCATCGTCTGACGAATTCCTTCCTCATTTCCCTGGCCATAATACTGCGCCGTAAAAATGCCGGCGCCGGATACACCGCCAAACATACAGAGATTATACACAAAAATCAACTGATTAACAATCGCTGCTCCTGACATCTGCTCCGTACCGACCTGCCCAATCATAATATTATCCAGCAGGCTGACAAAATTCGTAATGCCATTTTGAATCATGATCGGCACTGCGATCAAAAGCACCATTTTATAAAAGCTTTTGTTTCCTATAAATTTTGACATCATTGGAAAGCCTCCCCTTTTGTTATGAAAGACTTTACTATAACATACAAATGTTTGTATGGCAACAATCATTGGAATTTCTTTCAAAGAGTGTTTTATGACCGGATATCGAACATGGACATCAGTTTTCTGAAGGTATCTTGTCCATCCAGACAGGTGTCTGTCAGATAGCCTTTCTCCCATTCCCATTCAGAGAGACCCCGGTAATAAATCATTTTTTTGTCATCCTCAATGATAAACGGAATAAGCCCGAAACGCAGGCACTCTTTTAATGCGATCAGCCTACCAACTCTGCCGTTGCCATCCGGGAAAGGATGAATGCGTTCAAATGCATAATGGAAGTGGATGATGTCGTTAATCGTGACAGCAGTTTTGGCTTCATATTCTGAAAGAAGAATTTTCATGCGTGGAGCAACCTCTTTCGGCTTTGCCGTTTCATGACCGCCAACCACATTGGCTCTTTTCTTGTAATCCCCAACGGCAAACCATTCAAGCGAGGAATCCTTTGTACTTTGCTTCAAAATGCGGTGGAGTTCTTTGATGATATCCTCAGTAAGCGGTTCTTCCGCCATATCGATACAAAAGTCAATGGCCCGAAAATGATTTACAGTTTCGATAATGTCATCAACAGGGATACCTTCTCCGATATCTATTGTGTTTGTTTCAAAAATCAGCCTGGTCTGATCTTCGTTGAGCTTGCTGCCCTCTATGTGATTGGAATTATAGGTCATCCGTACTTGAAGTTCGTGGTACAGACCTCCAGGCATACGGATGCTTTTTTCATCTCTAAGCATTTGAAGCAAACTGTTATCCGAAATTGTCTGGCATAGCTCATCTGCAGAACAACCGAAAAAAACAGCCACTTTTTCAAGAACACGATCCGCAATTTTCTCTCCCCGTCCAATTTTTGCCACTGTACGTGAGGAAATGCCAAGTTCCTTAGCCAGTGCAGTTTTCGTCAGACCTTTTTCATTCAATTTTCGCAGCAGATTGGAATATGAAATCATGGAGTCCACCTTCTTTCTTTACTTATTATATACTGAAATGCTAAAAAGTAAAGGTTTTTTGTGGAAAAGTAAAGGGAAAGACAGTCAAATATTTTGCGGCAGTTCCTTAGAGCGTGTTTGAAAAATGCTTTCTGTGAGATGTGCTTCACAGTTTGTACCCACAGGGCATGATATGGAGAATTTATCCCAAATTTAGGAGTCATAGTGGGCTATGTTGACTAAATTTGGGATGAATTCTCCGCAAAGTGGGGAGTGCAGATCGCGGGAATGATTTTTCAAACACGCTCTAGTATTGATGATTCATCAAGGATACCAAAATCATTTTATTGTCAATATTGTTTATCCACCAAATCAAGACCGTAGTCTCTCAACCTGCCGTTTATCGCATCGGTAATCCACCCTGCAACAGACTGTTTCTGCTCCTCAAATGGAAGCCATACCGCAGGGGTTGCAATGATGGTATGCGCTGTCATATTTCTTGGATCATCATACCATGCCACGCCATCCCAGATAAACAGGCTCACATCGATTTCCTTAAACTTTGGGATAGTGTCTCTAAGTATCTGTTGATAAATGTCTGCTTCTTTTTCCGTGACGTCCATCACGCCTGTATCAAAATAGTTTTGCACTTTAGCAAGGTCGCCGTCTCTTGTGGAACAGTCAAACAGCAGATGGATATCATCACCATATTTTTTATGTAAGGCGGTCAGACAGTCCAACGTGAGATTATTACCTGTCAGTTTATCCGATATTTCTTTCGGAGCCTGCCAGACATCTGCCGCAATCGTCTGCCAGTCATCATGCAGCAGCAGCGAAGCGTCTACCAAAACATTTTTGCTCTCTGCATTTGGAAAATAGTTTGTAAAAATATCGTCAGAGAGAAGCGCTGTGGCAAAACCCCCTGCGCTGTAGCCTGTCACGACAACAGCTTCAGGATTTTTCATATCGGCAAGCTCCATAACTTTCTGCATCGTCTGCGTGTAGTTCACATAGCCATTGTGATACAGAATCTTTTCCCTGCCATCCTTATCCGTATAATGGAACTCTCCCATACCTGCATGGAAATCCCCTGTTGCATAAGGGAACAGTATCATGCTCCAGTTTTCAAACGGACTGCCCTCTACTTCGGAAGCAAGCCCTCCCATATTCATTGTGACATTTGCCAGCTTGTCAATAAAAATTTCTTTGGTATTATAGGTATCATCCCTTGCCGTTTCCTCGTTGATGCTTACCCCGCCACCTGCAAAATACACCATGACCTTATTTTCACTGCCTTTTTTGAAAAAGGCACGATACTTGCCACCTTCGGAAGTTTTCATTTCTCTGCCTGTAACACGATACCACTTTCCCACAGTCGGATTTTTCTTTAAGTTTGGATATTGCAGAACAAAAAAAGTAACAGATACAACTATAACGAGAAGAATCAAAAGTATAATCCCTATGACCTTGAATGCTTTTTTCATTTTATTATCATTCCTTTCTGCACACTTGATTTTTAAAATCATGTGTGCTATTATATGCAAAACATTTGTATTGTCGATATAATTGTATCAGCAGTTTTTGAAATGTCAATAGGAGGAGAAAAAATGAGACAAAACGGGAAAACTGTATCACCGATGAGCAATGAAGGAAGAAATATTTATGTGATAGAGCATATAACAGAATCTCTCCTTACACTATTGGAAAATAAGGCGATTGAGAATATTTCCATCAGTGAATTATGTGACAATGCGGGCATTGGACGGGCTTCTTTTTACCGTAATTTCGACAGTAAGGAAGATATTTTAAGGATGCATATCAATAAATTATTTGACGGTTGGCGGAGCGATTGGGAGAAAAATAACAGCATTCCCCTTAGTTCTGTTATTGGCACGTTATTCGGCCATTTTGAACAGCATAGGGAATTTTACCATCTTTTAAATGAACGCCATCTTATTTATTTGCTGAAAGATGTTATTTTGGATATTATGGAATTAAAGCCAGATTTGCCGAAAGCCGATGCTTATGCAAAGGCGTTTGTTGCCTACACTCTGTATGGATGGGTAGAGATATGGTTTCAAAGGGGAATGCAGGAATCGGCAGAAGAAATGAGACAGTTATTCCAAAGTCAGGGACTATAACTTCTTATGCCTATGCTTTATAACAAGGGCGGGTAAGAATATCCCTACCCGCCCAATCTTAATAGCTCTTTTTTCTTCACCACCGTGTTTGCGTTATGGATAAATGCAAGCGGTATCTCTACGTTTCTCACAAAAGCCACTTCGGGCATTATTCTGCTATACTTCCACAACTTCGTCAATAGCTGCCCTGCCTTTCACCGGCCCGGTTGATTCTCTTACTTCCAGCTTCGCTTCGAAAATCTGCTCACCTTCATACCGATTGCCTTCCATCAGAGCGAACAGCATCTGTACAGCCGCTTTCACCATATCATTGATCGGCTGGTGGATAGTTGTAATCGAAGGATGATAAAAATGCGTCAGATCCAATCCGTCAAAGCCAACTACAGAATAATCTTCAGGTATTCGGCTGCCGGACTCTAAAATTGCCTTGCATACGCCGATTGCAGTCATATCCGAAGCTGCAAAAACGGCTGTAAACTCTTTTCCGGAAGCTAACAGCTCTTGTGTTACCGCATAACCATTTTCTGCTGAAAAACTTGCCAGATCGTGTTTCATATAGCAGACAAGCTCTTTATCCAATGCAATCCCGTTTTTTTCCAATGCCTTGCAGTAGCCTTCATAACGCAGACTTCCGACTCCGCGCTCTTCTTGCAAAGACGTTATAATAGCAATTTTTTTGTGTCCCAGACTGCACAAATAATCCACGACTTTAAAACTTTCTTTTACATCATCAATCGCCACAAAATGAGCCGTACTTTCTCCCGGCTTTTGCGGTTGGCGAACGGTACATAATATATATGGCACACCAAGAAGCGAAAAATCTCTTGTACTCTCTCGGATACGTCCGCCAAGAAAAATAATTCCTTTTAGTTTTTTTTCTTTTTCCAGCTCCAGCGCTACATTGATTTCGTCTTCGTCAAACCCGACTTTCTGCAGAATAAATGCATAATCTCTGCGGCTGAGCATTTCTTCAAAAATATGAAACATCCCCTGAAAAAACGGATTGTCAATGCCCTTCATCAAAAGTGCGATCGTATTCGATTCGGAACGTTTTAAATTTCTGGCGCTGTTATTTGGAATGTAGTTATGTTCCTCGATCACCTGCATGATTTTCGCTTTTGTTTCAGGGTTAATATCAGGATGGTCATTCATCGCGCGCGACACCGTACTCACCCCGACTCCGCAGAGTTTTGCAATATCCCTGATTGTTATATCACTCATGTTTATTTACGCTCTGCTTTCTTTTCAGAATCTTTCCTGCTGTCTTTGCCTGCGGCTTTTCGAAACATAAATTCTGCCGCTGCGTCTGCCACTTTATCAGAAACCATCTCCAAAGCAGCTCCGGCAGCCTGGCCGATCACTTTTCCGGCAGCAGAAGCAGCTTTTCCAAAATCTTTTCCGACAGCTTGTGCCGCCGCCTTTTCCATATCTTCAAAAATAGTTTTTTTATCTGCTGCATGTGCAGTATCTTTCTGAACATGTTTATTTGCCTTATCAAAAGCCATCCCGCCATTTTGTTCGGTATTTTTATTCACGTTCTTTTCAGCTGTCCGGCCTGATGATTCTTCCATATTTTTTTCAGCTGTCCGGCCTGATGATTCTTCCATATTTTTTTCAGTTGTCCGGCCTGATGGCTCATCCACGTTCTTTTCAAATGTCCGGCCTGATGGCTTATCCACGTTCTTTTCAGCTGTCCGGCCTGATGGCTTATCCACGTTCTTTTCAGTTGTCCGGCCTGCCGGTTCACCAGCCGCTTTATCTGCAGGCTGCGCCTTTGCTTCCGTACGCACGATCGGCAGTCTTCCATAGGTCTTCGTCAGATTTTTCATGAGAAGGCCCGCCTGAGGCGTCAGCTGGTTTGGCAGCAGACGCCATCTCCAATTCTTGCCAAGTGTGGAAGGCTCATTGATTCTTGCTTTGTTATCCAATCCAAGATAATCCTGCATCGGTACGATACACAAGTTGGCGGAACTTGCCTGTGCCAGACGAATCACATGTGCGACCATTTTATCTTTATCTTCCACCTTATGGCCCAGATAACGCTCTATCATCCCGTAATCCGCCTTCGGTATGGAATCTAACCAGCCGCGCAGTGTTTCGTTATCATGCGTGCCTGTGTATACGACACAGTTTTTGTCATAGTTATATGGCAGATAGTCCCTTGGGCCGCTGGAATCTCTTGCATCAAAAGCAAATTCCAGTACTTTCATATTCGGAAATCCAACGGCGCGGACAAGCTCTCGAACAGAATCGGTAATATATCCAAGATCCTCTACAATAATATTCAATTCGCCAAGCGCCTTGTTTAAAGCATGAAACAGCTCGATTCCAGGCCCCTTTTCCCATTTGCCAAATTCAGCCGTCTGATCTTTTGCCGGAATCGAATAGTACTCATCAAACCCACGAAAATGATCGATACGAATGACATCATACATCCTGCGGCAGGCGCCAACACGACGAATCCACCATGCATATCCGGTTTTTTTATGATACTCCCAGTCATAGAGCGGATTGCCCCATAGCTGACCGGTCGCAGAAAATCCATCCGGAGGACAGCCCGCCACAGCAACCGGCCTGCGGTCTTTGTCAAACTGAAACAGCTCAGGCTGCGCCCAGGCATCTGCACTGTCTAAAGCAACATAAATCGGAATATCTCCAATCATCTGCACACCCAGCTTATTTGCATAGCTTTTCAGCTCTTCCCACTGGCTGAAAAATTCATACTGCACATACTTATAAAAAAGTATCTGATCTTTTAATGTTTCCTCATAGTTCTTTATCGCTTCCGGCTCACGCAGACGAATATCGTCCGGCCATTCCACCCAGCTTTTTCCTTTAAAATAATCTTTGAGCGCCATAAACAGGGCATAATCTGATAACCAATCCGCCTCCTGCTCCTGAAACGCTAAAAACTCCACAAACTCTGCGTCTTTGATGTCATAAAACAGCTGAAATGCTTTTTTCAGCAATCTGTAACGCACTCGATACATTTTTCCGTAATCTATGTCTGCCGGATCCGAGCCAAAATCACAGGCGTCACAGTCTTTCTTTCTTAGAAGCCCCTTGCTTATCAGCTTTTCTAAACTGATAAAATAAGGATTACCGGCAAACGTCGAAAACGACTGGTATGGAGAATCTCCATAACTCGTCTGTCCAAGGGGCAGAATCTGCCAATAACTCTGCCCATTCTTCTTAAGGAAATCTACAAACTGATACGCCTCCTTAGAAAAACATCCAATTCCATATTTGGATGATAAACTGCTCACTGGGAGCAACACTCCACTTGCACGCATGAAAAAAGTCCTCCTAACCTTTTACCGCTCCTGCAACGACACCGTCTACAATATATTTCTGACATGCAATGTAGAAAATAATAATCGGGATAATTGCCAGTACAAGCATCGCCATCATGGCGCCCATATCTACAGCTCCATAACCGCCTTTCAGATACTGCACTGCGATCGGTATTGTTTTCCATCTTTTCGTATCCAGGACCAGGGATGGAAGCAGGTAATCGTTCCATATCCACATCGCCTGTAAAATAGCTACGGAAATACAGGTCGGTTTTAAAATCGGCAGTACCACTTTAAAATAAGTCTGAATCGGCGTACATCCGTCCATCATAGCCGCTTCTTCGATTTCAAGCGGAATCGCTTTTACAAATCCGCAGAACATGAATACAGCAAGGCCGGCGCCAAATCCAAGGTACACAATAATGATTCCAACCGGATTTCCTAACTTAAGCATATCAGATATTTTAGATAATGTAAACATTACCATTTGAAAAGGTACGATCATCGAAAATGCGCATAAATAGTACATGCCGGAAGAAACCTTGTTTTTTACACGTGAAATATACCATGCACACATCGAAGTGCATAAAATAATAACTGCCACGGAAAAAACAGTAATAAATAAAGAATTTTCAAATGCAGCAAAAAAATCAATTTTTTCAATCCCGCTGATATAGTTTTTGAGCCCTTCAAAAGTCTTTTCATTTGGAAGACTGAACGGTTCACGGTTAATATATGTCTTTCTCTTAAATGAGTTTATCAATACGACAATAATCGGCATAATATAAAGTACAGATAACAAAGTAAAGACTGTCGTATAAAGCCACCCATTTTTTACCGGTTTCTTATTTTCCATTATGCCTGTACCTCCTTACTCTTTGTCATACGCAGCTGGATAATTGCAACTGCTGCTACGATAATAAAGAATATAACTGCTTTTGCCTGACCAACGCCTTCCCAGCCTACTCTGCCGTAGAAGGTATCATAAATATTCAGCGCCAGCATCTGCGTCTTATTAGACGGCGCACCTGCAGTCAACGCCAGGTTTTGGTCAAACAGCTTAAATCCATTTGTCAATGTCAGGAAAGAACATATCGTAATCGAAGGCATCAGCATTGGTATCGTCACATTTTTTAATACCTGCCACTTGCTGGCACCGTCTATCTGGGCCGCTTCCATCAGATCACCCGGAATATTGTTAATGCCTGCAATATAAATAATCATCATATATCCGATTTGCTGCCAGTTCATTAATACGATTAATCCCCAAAAACCGTAAGAAGCCGAATAAGTCAATGTACGCTCAAAATTCTGTAAAATACCATTGAAGATCAGCTGCCAGATATAACCAAGAATGATACCACCGATCAGGTTTGGCATAAAGAACACCGTACGAAAAATATTCGTCCCTTTGATGCCTTTTGTCAGAATCATTGCGATGATAAAAGCAAACAAATTAATCGTTATAACAGAAACAACCGTAAATAATACGGTAAACCATAAAGAATGCATAAATGTTTCATCACTGAACACCTTTGCAAAATTTTTAAATCCTACAAACCTTGCATCCGTAACGGTTGTAAATTCACATAATGATAAGTAAATTCCAAGTAAAAACGGAAGAACAAACCCGATCGTAAATGCTGCCATTGTCGGAAGCATAAAAATCGGAAAATACTTCTTAATCGCTTTATCCATAACTTTCTCCTCCTTTTTCTATGTCTTAGACTGAATTTTTGTTTTCGTGTTTTGTGTTCTTCATTTGTTCAAATATTTTTGTTTTGAACCTGCATTGCAATATTTATAAACATACCTTGTTTATGAAAAACGGGCGGTTGGGAAAACCGCCCATTACTAAGGGATATATATAGGAAATATTGAAAAGGAACCTGATTATTAATGAAACATACAGTTTTTATCTGCACAAAAACTGTTTTTTAGTTGCCGCCATTTGCTGCCTGATATTCAGTTGCCCAGCCATCCACAAATGCTTTCTCTACCGCAGACCATTCGCCGGTGCCCTGTGCATATTCCATCAGTGCGCTTCCTACGTCATCTTTCCACTTCTCAGAAGGAATGGTCGAGAAGTTCCATGAAACAGGCGTCTTGCCGTTGCTGATATAGTCATTTGCGATCTGAAGAAGCGGATTGCTTGCCTGATAACCATCGTCAAATGTATCGAATGGAGTAACAAATCCCATCGTATTTGCCAGGCTTTCACGTCCTGTATCACTTGTAATTACCCAGTTTAAGAAATCCAATGTCGCTTTGATATCTTCTTCCGGCGCATTTTTATTGATACACCAATAGTTTTCTGAACCTGTACAAAGACCCTGGTTTTCTTCTCCTTCTACACCGATATAAATTGGAAGCATACCGATATCGTCGTCTGTCAGACCATCATTCATAATATCATTGTAAGCCCATGTGCCATTCTGATAAAATACTGCATCGCCAACTGCAAATTCTGCCGCTGCATCATCCCCGGTCATACCGGAAATCATACTTGGCGCACACGTAGAATCTGTCAGATACAAATCCCACATCTGCTTGTACTGATCCAGATAAGTTCCTTTGATCGCCTCAGAAGAATCCACATTATCTGCCTTATATTCATAATAGATTGGAATATTCGCAAGATGTGTCTTAAATCTCCAGTCTGAGCTGGAATCCATACCTGCGGAAGTAAACGCTCCGGCTACACCAAGATCATCCTTCTTTGCCTGAATATCATCCGCTACTTCTTTTAATTTTGCAAAGCTGTTAATCTCATCGACAGACTGAATCTTAGCGCCGTCCATTGCAATATAATCATTTAACAGTTTTTTATTATAAATAATTCCGTATGTCTCGATAACATATGCAATACCAGGCACCGCTTCTCCGTCTTTTAATACAAAATCATCACTTTTTACATGCTTATAAATCTCAGAATCTTTCAGGTCATAGCAATAATCTTTCCAGTTCTGATAACCTATCGGCCCGTTTACCTGAAATAAAGTAGGAGCTTCTGTTTTCGCCATTTCAGATTTTAACTGCTCTTCATACGTACCTGCCGCTGCGGTCTGTACGTCTACAGGCACACCTGTTTCCTCGGTATACTTTGCTGCAAGCTCTACCCAGTCTTCACCCTGCTCCGGCTTAAAGTTCAGATAGTAAACTTTACCTTTGCCTGCACCATCCTGAGAATCCCCATTTGCATCCGCATTGTCATCAGCTGCATCAGCTGCATTGTCTGATGCGTCAGACGCGTTGTCATTTTTAGCCTGACTGCTGTCGCCGTCGGAAGAACCGCATCCGGTAAATGCCGCTGCTGTCATTGCTGTACATAACAGTGCACAAACTAATTTCTTTTTCATACTTTTTCTCCTTTTTACATATAAGCTTTGTGAATAGTTGCAAGTCGTTCCGATACCGTTTCCGGTAACGCTCTCGGGAACGATATCGGGAACGTTTCCGTTGAGTAAACTATAGCGCTTGTCAAAACAAAATTCAAGTGATATTTTCTCAGATTTTCATTTTTGGACATTTAGACAAATTGGGTCACAGATTTTTATGAAATATTCACAATAAATAGCCTATATTTGCATTATTTTTCCGCAAATATAAAGCGCAAATTTCAGAAACAAGTTGCACAAACAGAAATCTTAAAAACATTGCCAATCCTTAACAGTTCAGTTTTTCATTTTTCTTCACAAAAAAAACCTGCCATATTTTTCCATGACAGGCTCTTAAAAAGATGATCTCTTTATTTTTTGTTTTATTTTCGGCTTTCAGACAAATGTTGTCTCAATACTTTCTCAATGGGCGCCATATCTATCGGCTTTGCTATATGCCCGTTCATTCCTGCCTGCAGAGCATTTTCAATATCTTCTGCCAACGCGTTCGCTGATAATGCATAAATTGGAATCCGCTCTCCATCCTCACGGCGCATCGCTCGTATCCTGCGCGCTGCTTCATAGCCATCCATCACCGGCATTTGAATATCCATAAAAATCAAATCATAGTACCCGATTGGTTTTTCTCCTACCATCTGTACAGCCTCTTGCCCATTATAAGCTTTTTCTATCTGCACACCGGTCATTCCTATCATTGCCTCTGCGATTTCCATATTCAGCTCGACATCTTCAACGATAAGCACCCGCTTATCTGCATATCCCGGACTTTCTGCATCTTCTTCTGCAGGCGGATCTGTTTCCTGGATTTGAAGATCTTTTGTATCCGGTATATCCGGTAATTTTATATCGCAAATATCTGTTTCCTCCGTTGTCGTCTGAACGGATTCCTTGCGTTTTACCTGTTCAAGCGTCTGATCTGCAGCCTGCAGCGGAAATACCGCCGTAAACACCGACCCGTTCTCCGGCTCGCTTTCTGCCAGAATACTGCCGCCCATCAGTTCCAAAAGCCCTTTTGTAATCGCGAGTCCAACGCCCGTCCCCGCAATTCCGCTTGCTGTCGTATTACGGCTTCTCTCAAACGGTTGGAACACTTTTTTCAAAAATTCACGATCCATACCGATTCCTGTATCACTGCAGCAAAAATGATAGACGGCGTTCCCCTCTCTCGCCTCTTTTGTCTGCTCCAGCCGAAGTGATATACGGCCTCCGGCCGGCGTATATTTTATCGCATTATCAATAATATTGACCATAATCTGACGCATACGCATCGGATCTGCCCAGACAATTTCCTGCTCAAGATGCACCGGAGCAACTTCCATAGAAAGTCCTGCTTCCTGCACCCGATAACTCATCAGCTGCGCTACATCCGTAAAAATCTCCTTCAGATATACCGGCTCTTCTTTTAGTATCATTTTGCCATTTTCAATCTGAGACATATCCATCACATCATTGACAAGGTTTAAAAGGTATCTGCCGGATGCATTGATTTTTTTCAGATACTCCTCGATCTGTGCCCTGCTGCCAGTCTGTTTTTGCGCGACTGAAGTCAGTCCAAGAATCGCGTTAAGCGGCGTACGGATATCATGAGACATATTCATTAAAAAAATCCCTTTGACATTATTTGCACTGTCCGCTGCCTGCAACGCCTGCTCCAGTTCTTCTGTATGTATGGCATTTTCCCGCATTTTACCTGTATAAAAAACCGCAAATACTGCCAAAACAAGAATGATCTGACCTCCTGCAAAGAAAAAAGTCTTCCAAAGAATACTGTTTGTCTGTACAAGAATCTTTTCCTCTGCAACAATCGAAACTAACATCCATCCCGAATCTGACCAGACAGGTTCATAGCAAAAAACGACCCCTGTTCCATGATCGTAAAATTTAGCCCAGCCGCTTTTCAGCTCTTTGATACTGTCCCGAAACTGCTGGATCACCTGTGCTTCATTCTCTTTTGCAGGAATAATGTCGAAAAGATTTTGAATCGTCTTGTTGCTGTTTCGGTGACGCGACCTTACCATAATCTCTCCGCTTGTGTTCACCAGATATGAAAATCCGGAATGCCCGTAAAACGACGGCGTAAACTGTGCAGCTATTTCTTTTGCCCGATATTCCCTGACAAGATAAGCAGGCGTATCATCCGCCAATACAATACGGTAAAAAATATGAAATACATTTTCACCTGTCACACTGCTGCTGTGAGCATCTAAAATTCCCTGCTCCCTGTCTGTCTCTTCTAAAAAATCTATCAAAGCCTGATCTGACTTTCTGCTATCATCCAACATCTGATTGCCGTTTAAATAAATGTTCACATCCTTTCTGACAGAATGATACAGATTCATCATTTCTACCAATTCGTCACAGTCTGCCTTGGCAATATTCTGCCCGACTGCTTTGAGCTCTCCAAAGTCCATCTCCAACTGCATATTCAGCGCATTCACTCCCTGATGAATGCTTTCCGTCATCGTGCGGATAGACTGTTCCCACAGCTGACTGCTGACTTGTCTTACAAACAGCCATGTTCCTGCGCAAAGTACAAGTAGTATCACAAATATGATGATAATTTCTTTTTTCATAACGCTGAGCTTATATTTCTTATATTTCTCACATTTCATCTTTCCATCACCTGCACATCCATCCACTCCATCAGCTCTTCCAGTTGTTGTCCGGCAAGCAGCCGTTGTGAAGTTTCTGTCAAAATATCCCAAACCGGAAACTGCATAAAACTGTCAGAACCTATGACCGCATTCTGCTTTTTATAACTCCTGGCAATCTCCTGAATTTCCACCATAGAAGGCTCATACCCATCTTTCAATGGGCAAAACGACGCCTGCTGATCTGCAAGCCGCCATATATTTTCCGTTTTTAAAAAATAATCGGCAAAATCCTTTGCCAATTCCTGATTTTCTCCATCGGCTGCTATACTCAGACAAACATCCGGATGAATCACCAGCACAGAACCATCTTCCAGCGCCGGATATGGCACGACCCGAAATGAAAAACCCGGCTGCATACTTTTTAATCTGCCTGCCGCCCATACTCCTGTGAGCATAAACGGCGCCTCTCCCTGAACAAACAGTTCCAGGTCATCCGATGTTTCTTCTGTCTTCAATGCCTGTGCAGGATTTATATAACCTTTATCACAAAACTCGCGAATGAGCGTAAATCCATCGGCAAGATAACTGCTCAGCTTCTTTTCTTTGCGGCTTATGCCCGCAAATGCCTCTTTTTGAATCCCCTTTTCATATAACGGATAAAATCCGACTGCCTCTGCAAGCGTTTTCAGCGAAGTGTCATTATTAGCCACAATCGGTGTAACCCCTTTTTGAACAAAAAATTCACAAATCGTCTTCCATTGTGCAAGTGTTTTTGGCGCCGTATAACCATGCTCATGCAAAAGATCCAAATTACAGTATAATCCAAACGCAGATATTGTCGCCGGCATCCAGTAAATGTTTCCATCTGAAGAAGTCATCTGTTCTAACATACTTTCTGAAAAAGGAATATACTCTGCAAGCTCTGACAAATCAGCAAGGCTGCCGTCTGCTGCGAACTCCAGCGCCGTATCATGGTTTACGATAAAAATATCATCCAGATTCTCTGTTTTTTGTCGGTTCCGAAGAGATTCAAAATAGGCAGAGCCTTTGATACTTTCATAAATAACATTAATATCAGGATTCTGATCCATATATCCATTCATAATGTCTTCGATCACTTCTACATTCACAGCTTCATATTTATTTCCAAAAAAGGAAAGTGTATGAGCCGCTTGTTTTGGCATTTCATAATTCACAACCTGACTGCGATTTCCGCAGGAAATGGCTCCCTGAAACAGCAGCAGCGCTATCAGCAGCATTACAAGCCTGTTTTTACAATTTTTCATATCCGTAACATCCTTTAATCCATGATTTCATAATCAACCTTTTTAACGCGGCAAAAACCACCATACAGTATGCTCATAAGTTTAACATATCTGCATGAAAAAAGCTATGCTATTTTCTATGAAGACAGCATTTTAAAGCGGCCCTTTTTTGTTGTGCATAGTTTGTAACAAACATACTCTAAAACTGTCGCATATATAGATGGCGATTAATTATCGCCATCTGATCTGCGCCGAGCGCTGCCGCTTTGCGGCATCTACATTTTCATGCGAGTGTGC
Source organism: uncultured Eubacterium sp. (assembly GCA_910584595.1). Classification (GTDB taxonomy): domain Bacteria; phylum Bacillota; class Clostridia; order Lachnospirales; family Lachnospiraceae; genus Eubacterium_J. The sequence goes on along the minus strand of CAJUBQ010000004.1, from coordinate 15,981 downwards.
GTCTCCCGGAGAGTCTATATATCTGGCAGTTATTGAATGCCAGATATATAGACTGGAAGAAAAAACAGCGGCATTCAGTTTCCAACTGCCGCCGCCGTTTTTTTATATTCTATTTTTTCAACAGCCAGTATACACCATATCCCGGTATGCTGATTTCCTGACCTTCTTTTTTCTTTCCGGATATCAGATCCGTATAGGCTGCATCCTCCTCATCCAGCTGCACGACCTTATTAAACTCACTGAAATTAAACAATGCCGTAAGCTTCTGCTCTTCATTTTCCCGGACAATACCCAGCACAGAATCATCCAATGTGTCAAAAGTATGGACTGCTGCATCTGTATGGAATAATGCAGAGCTCTTTCGAATCTGTTCCAGTTTACCGATACCATCAAACAGTTTTTGCTGTACAGAACCTTTCTCTGTCCGCTTTGCTTCCAAATCCCAGCGGAATTTTCCACGATGCAAGTATCTGGAATCTCCCCATCGATCCGGTTCTTCATGATAAGAGTAATCATTTTCCTGTCCAATCTCATCTCCGCTGTAAATAACCGGTATTCCGGACTGCGTTAACATATAAGCATGAAGCATCAGATCGAGACGGACTGCCTGCTCCAGGGCAGTCTCATTTTTCTCATATGCAGCCTTTTCAATCCCGCACAAAGACGCTGTTGTTCCGCACAATCTGGCATCTCCGGACGTTGGGTCTGAATTATACAGTTCTCCCCTTCCGAAAGCTTCCGGGATTGCGCCGGTCAGAAAATCATTTAAATATTTTTTATGACTGACTTCTCCGATTCCAAACTGCATGAGCCATTGATAATCCAATCCCCATCCAATATCATCATGGCATCTTAAATAATTCAAAAATACATATTCTTTCGGCAGCCCGCTCACAATATCCATCTGCAGCTTGAGCAGGCGGATATCTCTCGTCGCAACCGTATGCCAGGTCGTCGCCATCGTCGTTACATTATACAGCATATGGCACTCCGGTTTTTCAACGGTGCCAAAATACGGCACCACTTTCTCAGGCTCCATTACGACCTCGCCTAACAGCAGCACACCCGGACATACAATCTCGCAAATCATACGCATCATACGCACGATCGTATGTACCTGCGGAAGGTTTCTGCAGTTTGTACCGAGTTCTTTCCAGATATAAGGCACTGCATCGATACGCATCACATCGATGCCCTTATTTGCCAGAAACAGGAAATTGTAAACCATCTCGTTAAAGACTCTCGGATTACGGTAATTTAAGTCCCACTGATATGGATAAAATGTCGTCATAACAAAATGTCCCGCTTCCTGCAGCCAGGTAAAATTGCCAGGCGCCGTTGTCGGAAATACCTGCGGAACGGTCTTTTCATACTCTGCCGGCATCGCATAATCTTTGAAAAAGAAATACCGGCTCATATATTCTCCTTCTCCCCGGCGTGCCCGTACCGCCCATTCATGGTCTTCAGACGTATGATTCATGACAAAATCCATACATACATTCATACCTTTTTTATGACAGGCTTCAGTAAGGCTTTCCAGATCCTCCATCGTGCCAAGCGCAGGTTGTACCTTACGGAAATCCGATACCGCATATCCTCCGTCTGAGCGTCCTTTCGGAGTATCCAAAAACGGCATCAGATGAATATAATTCACCTGACATTCTTCCAGATAATCAAGTTTTTCTTCTACTCCTTTGAGATTTCCGGCATAATTGTCAATATACATCATCATACCCAAAATATCATTTTTCTTATACCAATCCGGCTCTTTTTCCCGATTGCCATCTATCTTTTTCAGCTGCTTGCTGCGCTGCGTATAATATTCATACATCTGGGAACACAGCTCGCCAAACATATCATCGTTTTGATACAGCTCCATATACAGCCATCTCAGCTCATCATGGTGCCGTTCCATCCTCTTTTGAAACAAATTTTCTGCCTTTGCCATTTTTGCTCCGATCCTTTCTTCATGGATTACCTTTTGACTGTTTCTTATCTATGATTTTATGAAACACCCGGCTTAATGCTTAGCTTTTTTGCGCAATCAGCTGTTCGATCTCCTGTGCCGTCGGCATAACACGCAAAGCGCCGCGCCTTGTTGTAATAATAGAAGCTCCTGCATTTGCAAACGTCAATAGTTCTTTTAAATGATCCGCTGTCAAATCTTGAATGCCATGGTCCAGCACATAGTTTAATGCACAGGCTTCAAACGTATCTCCGGCTCCTGTCGTTTCTATTGTGCCTTCCTGCAAAAACGGCTTTGCCTGCGCCGACACATCTTTCCAATAGGCAAGACTTCCTTCTTTGCCAAGTGTCACAAACATCAACGGTATCTCATATTTCTCCTGCAGGATAGCCGCTCCTTTTTCATAATCATTCGTCCCCGTCATAAATTCAACTTCATTATCAGAGATTTTCAAAATATCACATTTGGAAAGTCCATAGGCAATTTCCTGTTTTGCACATTCCAAAGATTCCCAAAGAGGTTCCCGCAGGTTCGGGTCAAAGGATACAAGAACGCCATTGTTCTTTGCCACATCAATCGCATATCTTGTAGCTTCCCGTACACCCTCATGTGTTGAAGAGAGTGTTCCGAAGTGAAAAATTTTGCTGTTTTTAATCAGTTCCTCCATCACCTCTTCTTTTCGAAGCATCATATCCGCGCCCGGATTACGGTAAAAGCTGAAATCACGATCGCCATCCGGTTTCGTATGTACAAACGCAAGCGTTGTATGTACTGTATCATCAAAGACAAGGTTCGTCACATCTGTGCCGCTTTTTTTCACCTCGTCTGCCAGCATTCGTCCAAAATTATCATTTCCAACCTTTCCAATAAAAGCCGTCTTCTTTCCCAGTTTATTCAGCATTGCCAGTACATTACACGGCGCTCCTCCGGGATTTGCCTCCAGAATCGGATTGCCCTGTTCACTGATTCCGTTTTCCGTAAAATCAATCAACAGTTCTCCAAGCGCTGTTACATCAAATGATTTCATTGTGATACTCCTCCTTTTGATTTTTATGCAGGATTGCTCTGCATGTTCGCTTCTATATTAAGATTTTACCATAAAATTGTCGTTATTTAAATTTATTTCTTAAAAAAACACAAAAAAGACAATCCATCTTAACGATAGATCGTCTTTTTTAACGGTATAGTCTTTCTTTATTGTCCTGTTGCTTAAAATCTGCCGCGTCCCTGTCCGCCTCTTCTGCCTCTGCCTGCTCCACGTCCGGTTCCCCGTACGGCATAATTATCACAAATGCCATCGCCGTCTTTATCCACAAAATATCTGCCGCAGCCATTTCCCGGCCTGCCTTCCCAATTGCAGTTATCGCAAATCCCGTCGCCGTCTTTGTCTGTAAAATAATCACAAATCCCGTCGCCGTTTGCATCAACATAACGATAACGCGCTGTGTTTGTGGTCTTATTAGATACTGCTGCCGACACAGGCATTGTCAGACTCATAGTCGCTGCTGCTGCCATCATCCATACAAATACTTTTCTTTTCATGATTGCATCCTCCATTTTCTTTATCATTTAATGATTCTTTCCATCAGCCCCTTGGCTTGCAAATATCTTATAAAATGTATGTGTCATTTTGATGGCATTTTGAGGAATCATTTGGTACTATTTGTGACTCTTCACATCCAATGTCATTTCCTTAACGGATTCCCAAACGACTCCGCGCCTGGCAGAATGGTTTTGCTTCACACTGCTTTTTTACTTTCTGCTTTCGGTACATAAAAACAAATCTGCGTTCCCTGCTGATCTTCACTTTTCAGCCGGATCTGTATATGATGACGGTCTCCAATGCTTTTCATTATTGCAAGTCCAAGCCCGGAGCCTTTGACATGTTTTTGGCCGGAACGGTAAAACCGTTCAAAAATGTGTTCCAGATCTTGCGCCGGAATGCCGCAGCCGTGATCCTGCATTGAAACAACAAAAAAATCAGCCTGATTACTTGTTTGAACTTCTATTTGTGTATCTTGTGCAGAATATTTGATTGCATTATCCAACGCCGCTACAAACATCTGCCGCAAACGCCCGTAATCTCCTTCCATAAAAAAACCTTCCGGATCTTTTTCAAATCGGATTGTGATCGACTTGTTTTTTGCAAGTACCCGGACCGTTCGAATGGCATCTTCTAATGCCATCGTAAGCTCCATGCTTTCTTTTTCAATCGGAAATTCTTGATTCTGCAGACGGGAGAGTTCCAGCATATCGTTTACAAGCCGCTGCAGGGAAATGCATTCCGCAAGCATCTGGCGTTCGTATTCCTTCGCCTTTTCCCCTGTCACCACTCCGTCACACAAGGCTTCGAGTGAACTGCGAATCACGGTTACCGGCGTTCGTAATTCATGAGAAATATTAGAAATATAATCTTTTTGCATCTGTTCCAGCTTAGCGCTTTCCTGTCGGGCCGCTTCCAGCTTATCAGCTAACAGATCCGTCTGCTCGGCTAATTCGCCCAGCTCTGTATTGTCTTTTACATCCGTTTTCACAAGATAATTGCCACGTGCCAGCTCTTTCGTTGTAAAAGCAATCTGCTGAATAGGTCTGATAAACCGTCGTGATAAAAAGGCAGACAAAAGACCGGATAACACAAGCGCAAGCAGCATACACCCAAAAAGAATTGTAACAGCAAGTAAAAAGCCGTCCTGGCGAACATCAGCCGTATCACGGATAATAACCGCCAATATCACCTGGTCTTGGTTACAAACCGGAACGCCCACATAAAAAACACTGTCTCCTCCAGCCTCTTTCTGACGTACATGTTCATAACTGCCACTCGTAAAAATGCGCGTGGAAAATTGTAAAACATCTTCTGTCGGCATATTTCCTGCAGTCCCGTTTTTTCCATATGTAAATGGATTTCCCTGTTCATCTAAAATATATGCATCCGCCATCGCAATATCATTTACAAATCGTAGATAAGCTCCGCGTCCCTGACCCTGGCCATGCGTAGCTCCCTGCTGATCCATAAACTGTTCCAGCTGGTCTTTGATGGCGCCCGCCCTTGCTTTTAAATCATTTTCTAAATGCTGATAAGTAAAGTAGCGAAATACACCCAAAAAGCCGAAAAAAGCCGTAACTGCAAAAAATGCAGCCAGCGCCGTAAAATATCCAAATAGCTTTTTCGTTATTTTATGCATAAGAAACCTCAAACTTGTACCCGACGCCCCGCACAGTGACAATTTCCCAATCCGGATGACTGTATGGTTCCAGTTTTGCCCGCAGCCTTTTCATATGCGTATCCACGGTACGGTCGTCCCCATAATAATCATAGCCCCAGACAGCATCTAAAATATGGCTTCTCGTAAAGACTGTTCCGGCATGAGAAGCTAACAGCCATAGAATTTCTGTCTCTTTTTTTGTTAAATGGATCTGCTCTCCATCCAGCGTGACTTTATATTGATCCAGAAAAATACATAAATTACCTTTTGCGACATATTCTTCCGATCCGTTTTGGGAAGCATGTATGCGCCGCAATACTGCCCGAAGACGCGCCATTACCTCAGATGGCGAAAAAGGCTTGACAACATAGTCATCAGCGCCAATATCCAGCCCCATAATGCGTTCAAAGTCTTCTCCTCTGGCAGTAATCATAATAATCGGCACCATAGATTTCTTCCGTATTTGACGGCATACTTCAAACCCATCCATTTCAGGCATCATTACGTCTAATAAGACGGCGTCAAATTCCTGCGCAGCAAATGCTTCCAGGGCTTTTATGCCTGTCTTTGCCGTGTATACTTCATAATGATCTTTGCGGGCGTATTCTTTTAATACGTCTAAAATTTGCTCATGGTCGTCTGCAATCAGAAGTTTTTTCATATGGATTCCACCCTTGGCTTTCATTTTTATAGTCTTTTGTTACTGCCAGTGCATATCTTAATTGGAAACAGTAACTGTTCTTAAAAATTATCATAAAGTACTTTGCTTTGTTTGCTTTCACTATTCTTCCACACTTTGGATATTGGAAGCAGTTTGATTGTATGTTGCGCTTTGGATTCCCGAACGCTGGGAGAGGGGAGTTGTCCGGTCTGCCTGTGACCGTTCCAGAATGCAAGAATCCCTAGCCATTCTGCATATAAACTATGAAACCGGACGGACGCAGCGCCTAATTCGCCCTGGCTTAACGCCAGAAGCTAAAGGCGCCGCTTGGCTTCGCCCCTGTTTTTCAAGCAGAACGCCAAGGGATTCTAACATTCTTCCAAAGCCACAGGCAGACCGGACAACTCCCCTCTCCCAACTGTTTTTAGAAAGCATTTCATTGATATCTTATTCTTTCTATAACATTTTTATCAGATCAGTGAAATACTATTATGTGCTTTCGATTAAGGATTCTACTCAAAAGCCTAAACGCCAGACTTTCATTTTTCAAACTGTAGATGAAATTATTTTTTCATAATAACCCGGTATGTCTGCTATATATGCACGTCTTTAAAAATAATAGCTTTTATTTTACCAGAACCAATCTATTTTTTGATACATTAGAGTTTTGCTAATTGTGTAAAAATATCTTGTTTTAATTTTATCAAAGGTTCGTCATTAGGTGTCTTACTCATAAAATCAAACCACATATTATACATTTCTTTTTTAAATATTAATCTGAAAGCTAAAACCTTTTCGCATCCTTTATTTCTTTTCACAGTTAGAACCTTTTGGCATCCTTTATTTCTTTTCACAGTTAGAACCTTTTCGCATCCTCTATTCGTTTTCACAGTTATAACCCTCTATAGCGTTCTGCACCGGTTCAGACACGCAAAGATCTCCTGCGCTCTTACAGCCGCAAGATTACAGGGCAGATAACGTCCCTCGCAGACTGCATCGATTCCTTTTTCTTCCACCATCCGCTCTAAATACCGGGCTATTTCGCGTATATCTTTTTTTCCGTCAAATAAATGCTGCTTTGCATATTTTACCATATATCCGAGAGTCATTGTCTGTTCACTGTCTAACAGCTGTTCTATATACCTTAGCTCAATCGTATCGCGGTCAATAGATACGGCATCCTTGCCCATGCCTTTTACTTTCATCCTTTCATTCGCAGATCCTTTTCCTGCTGTAAATACTCTGTGAAAAGACGGCGGATCTGCTTCTTTGCGTGCCAGCTTGTCCTTTGTCATATCTGAAAAACGCTCTGCCTCTTTTTTTGCTGATTCTGTAATATCTACGGGCTGATACTGCATCATCTGGATCACATGATCTGCTTTATAAAAATAAGAGCCGCAGCTTCCGGCTACGAGTATGGTAGATATATGATAACGATGTGACAGTTCTTCTACACGGTCGATAAAGGGTGTAATTGGCTCCATATTCGGATGTACGACTCTCGCCATCAGTTCATCCCGGATCATGAAGTTGGTCGCGCTCGTATCCTCATCGATTAAAAATAAATGTGTTCCCGCTTCCATCGCTTCGATTACATTAGCCGCCTGGGATGTACTGCCGCTGGCGTCTTCTGTCACAAAAGACCTGGTATTTTTGCCGTTCGGAAGGCCGTTGATAAACATTGAAATATCTGTTTTTTGAATGCTTCTGCCATCCTCCGCGCGGATTTTTACCGCTGTATCATCTGTGATTACATATTCCCTGCCATCCCCGGCAATATGATTATACACTCCGCGTTCCAATGCCTTTAATAACGTGGATTTTCCGTGATAACCGCCCCCTACGATCAGGGTAATGCCCTGTGGGATACCCATGCCTTTGATCGTTCCGGCATTTGGCAGCTCAAGCTCTACCGCCATTGACGGCGGAGAGCAAAAGGAGACCGCCTGCTTCATCGGACGATCCGAGACGCCCGATTCCCTCGGCAGTATCGAACCGTCTGCCACAAATGCCGCTAAATTTCTTTCTTTCAGCTGTGTACGGATGTATTGCTGATCCTGGGCCAGCTCTTTGACCTTCTGCAAATGTTTTTGATCTGCATGTTTATAAAATAAAGATTTTTGCACGCATGCCGGTAAAAATTGAAATAATATCCTAATGAGCTCGCCGGCATTGATCGAACGTCCATTGGCCGGAAAACCAATCTCCAATCTGAAAATCAAATTTCCGCTGTCCGGAGCAATCTCACATGCACTGCGCTCCAATACTTCCTGCCCTGGCCGGCTGACGGATAACAGGCCGCTTTTACCGGAACCTTTGGCTTTATGAGAATACTGCTGCGCTTCTTTTCCAAATTTACGGATTAATGCATCTGCCAATGCGATTCTCGTATGTTTTTGTGAAATCATATCAGCCGGAAATCCGGCTGTTTTTCCATCTACATGCACACTGACTTTGGACGGGGATGCAAACGGATCTCCCTGTACATGGTCAATGCTTAGTACATAGCTGTCAAACTGATAAGCTCCCGCCGTATCTTTATAAGCCGGATAACCTCTATGGTCAATACGATGCAGTATTTCCTGTAAATCTTGTGCTCTTTTCATATGCTGACGCTCCTGTTTTTCCTATCTGTTTCAAAATCTTTTTCATGATTTTTTTTTCTGTGTTTTCTATACTATGTTTCCATATTCTTTTTATCTGTGTTTTCTTATACTATGTTTCCATATTCTTTTTTATCTGTGTTTTCTTATACTATGTTTCCATATTCTTTTTTATCTGTGTTTTCTATACCATGTTTCCATATTCTTTTTTATCTGTGTTTTCTATACCATGTTTCCATATTCTTTTTTATCTGTGTTTTCTTATACTATGTTTCCGTGATCTTTTTTTCTGTGTTTTCTATACTATGTTTTCTGTTTTACAATTCATCTTTTAGGAACTGTATGTAAATAACCTGTGATATTTGCGCAGGATTTTTCTTCGTGAGCGCCATTCAAAAATCAGGCGCATACCCTAAGGGGCACGCTGTAGCAGGCTATGTAACTGATTTTTGCATAGCGCTCTCGTAGAAAAAGACAAGCAAAGATCATGGGTTATTTACATACAGTTCCTTACTTCCGTAAAGTCACAGTAATCCCATCCGCTTTCCGAACGAAACGTATACTTTTTATCTTCTTCCTGATAGTTCCAGGAAAATTCCCCTTCCAGATCCATAAAAGAATGTGCGGCGGCGGCTGCATCCAGTATTTCCGCCAGATCAATAACAAATGACTCTGCATCCTCCGGTGAAGAACACGTGGTTTCTATGATTTCATTTTCTACATAAAACCGCAGCACAAACGCGTCCATATCACTTTCATCGTCAAAAGACGCATTTTTTAAATACCTGTTGCGTGAGTTTTCCAGACGATTTTTCAAAAACGCAACGCTCGAATGAATCCGTGACTGCGAGATGTCTTCTGCCTCCATATAAATCTTATAGCGAATCTCCAGTTTTCCTTGTTCCATCTGTTTTTCCTCTCTTTCCTGTACCTTGTAACGCAGCTATAAAACTCAATAAAGCTGTGTCATTCCTCCGGTCAATATTCCTATATTATCTTCATAAATTTTTGCAAACTGATCCATCTGCAATGGATTGATGCCCAGACCTGCTTCAATCGTATAACCCGGCCGGTTATACTCTTGTATAAACCAGTCTTTATAACCCGCATATCCGGATGCGCCCGGCGTCTCTTCTACTGCATAACCGCTGACCTCCTGAAAGTATCTTGCAATCCGGTAAGAATGATCCGGCTCATAATCCAGATATTTCCAGTAAATGACCTCGCCCTGCGTATGGTACGCCAAAATCAGCGAAAAATCATTGGCTCTCGTATAATCATAAACAGCCCTGCTTTCCGGCGCTGTCAAAGGCGCTTCTCCTACATAGTCTCTTGGCGCCGGCGTTTCGTATCCCTGCGCGTATTTGATCTCTTTTGCCTGTTCCCATCCTGCCGGAAACTGAAGGTTTAAATCGATTCCATCAATATTCGCCTTCCACCCCTGCGGAAATGGAATATCCGGATACCGGGCTGCAATCTGCTGAGCCTGATTCAAATACCTGGTTTCATTATCATCTAATACGCCGTTCACCAAATCAACGCCATCCGGATTCACAAGCGCAAGCAGCGAAAGATGAAATCCATAATACAGCCAGGATGCCGGCACGCCTGCAACCTGCTGTCCCCTGGAAAAAGCTTCTGCATAATCTTCTGCAAACTTTAACAACACTGGCGTCGTAATCCATTCATTCGCATGAAACGCTGCATTATAAAACACTTGTTTTTTTCCTTCTCCGATGCTTATCACAGTCAGATTACGGCCCATAACGCTTTTTCCAACCGGCTCCTCATGCAAAAAAGGATAGCGCACCAAAAGCCCTTCCAATATCCAGTCCGTTATATAGGAAGAATACGCCACCTCCTGCGATACAAGCGGAAAATCAAACGGCACGAATAACACCGTACCTGCAGACAGATTCGCAGGATCCACCATCGGATTTGCAGTTGTTAACCTCTGTACGGTAGAACGCATATGTGCGGCAACCGACCACAAGGTATCCCCCTCCTGCACCCGATACGTCTGATATCCTTTTAAATATGGAAGCAGCATTTCCCACTGTGTACTGCCAATTTTACATTCCTGTCCGCTGCTGAAAAATTCCTTAAGACCCGTACATGTCTTTTCTCCAAATATCCCGTCTATCGTTACAGGAAATCCCGCACGCGACAACGCAAGCTGCACATACTGCACCAATACTCCCCGATCACCCGGAACTAAATCTCTCATGCTCACCCAAACCTTTGCCTAGAGCGGGAATGATTTTTCAAACACGCTTTAGCACAATGTACCCAATTTTTTACTATTATATGAGCGTTTGTGAAAAGTGTGCACGCGTCACGCGCTTATTTGATATATTTGCACGACTTTTGAAACAGCAAAAAACCTAATAGAAACAATACTACGAGTGAGCCAATCCCATAATGAATGCTATTCGTAATCTGGCTTGTCATACTAACGAGCATCGTTCCCAGAAAGGAAGCTCCTTTCCCACAGATATCAAAAATCCCAAAGTATTCTCCAGACTGGTCTTTTGGTATAATTTTTGCAAAATGCGAGCGCGACAATGCCTGGACGCCGCCTTGAAACAAACCGACGCAAACTGCCAATATCCAAAACTTCGGCTGAGAATCCAGCGTCATACCAAACAGCGTAATCAAGGTGTATGCTACGATACAAACAGAAATTAACGTTTGGGGAGCATACGTATTCGACAGTCTTCCAAATACAAGCGTAGCCGGAAACGCCACAATCTGTGTCAGCAGCAAAGCAAGCAACAGTCCTGTCGTATCCAGACCCAACGCCGTTCCATAAGCCGTCGCCATATCAATGATTGTATATACGCCGTCGATATAACAAAAAAACGACAGTAAAAACCAGAATACTTCCGGATGACTGCGCATATTTTTTAATGTATTCCCAAGTCTTTTGAAACTGTTTCTTACGATTTTGCGATCTGCCGGTATATAATGCACCTGCCGGTAAGAACGCCAGAGCGGAACCGTTGCAAAAAACCACCAAAGCGCCGCGATGGAAAAAGCTGCCGTCATCGCATCCAACTGAGGAAGCCCTGTGACAGGAGCGGACAATACGAGCGCAAGGCCCGCAATAAATGGGATACAGCTGCCAATATATCCCCAGGCAAATCCTCTTGCAGACACTTCATCCATACGCTCCGGCGAGGTCACATCTGATAACATCGCATCATAAAAAATCAGACTTGCAGAAAATCCGCATTTGGCAATGACAAAGATTACTAAAAACACAAACCATGACCGCATAAATCCAAGCAGCAGACATCCTGTTGTCCCAAGTATCATACTGCCAAGAAAAACAGGCTTTTTCCATCCCTTAAAATCAGTCATCGTGCCAAGCACCGGCCCTAAAAGCGCCACAATGATTGTTACTGCAGAAGCCGCATATCCCCAATATGCCAGATAATCAACTGAAGAAATTCCTGCCTGCTGCGCGATCGCGTCGAAATAAATCGGAAATAACGTAGCTACAAGCAGCACAAATGCAGAATTGCCCACATCATATAGTATCCATGCCTTTTCCATCTTTGTCAGTTTCATTTTTTTTGGCATATCGTTACCCCTCCTGCAGAAATAAAAAGATTTCCTCGAAAAACTGCATCGAAGACCGCTCCTTTGCATTAAAAATCTCATGTTTTGCATCTAAAAACCAGACAAGTCTGGCATTTTTCAATTTTCCTGCAAATCTGCAGATTTCATCCGTATTGACCATATGATCTCTGCCAGCCGCAAATACAAGCACCGGAATGTCTATTTTTCGAATATTTTCAGATGCCTGCACAAAAACAGACGCCGTTTGCGCCGCACATACCCAGCTGTAGCAGGCTCCGTTTGTCCGGCGCCTTTTATTTGCTTTCCTCTTTTCATGTGCGTATAAATACCTCTCTTCACTTAAACAGCTGCTTCGTTCAAATTTGGGCTTCATGGAAAATCCATGCTGTCCGGCTGCATATGCCTTTCCAAACCCAAGACATTTGCATATGCGCGCAATCATCATAGCGGCCGGATACGGCAGTCCGTGGACTTTCATCTGTATCATTGGCGCAGATAATATTGCTTTTTGAAAATCTCCCGGATACCGCTGTAAGTACAATGCACCAATCGCTCCACCCATAGAATGTGCAAATAATATCATTTCATTCTGATGCCGCTTTACAATTTTGTTGACAAATATACGAAGATCCCTGACATACTGCGCAAAGCTTTCTACATATACTTTATCCATATTTGAAAGCCTGCGCTCCGATCTGCCGTGGCCCCGATGCTCCGCTATAAATACGGAATATCCCGCCTGCAGAAAATAATAAATCATTTCGTCATATTTTTCTGCAAACTCGCTGAATCCATGGGAAATTACGATATTTCCTTTCGCGTTTTTGCGTATATAAGTAAAATAAAAAATGCGCGTACCGTCATAGCTCGTAAATCTGCCCCGGCGCCTGTATTTTTTTAAATAAGTCTGCGATACCTTCTTCATCCGCTCGCGAAATCCGGTTTCCTGCACATACTCTATGTTTATTTTCTCCGTCATAATACCTGTTCAGATCCTTCCTGATAGGCGGCGCCTGTCATAATATCTTTTCCAGCTCCCGCACAAGTTCAGGGATCAGCTTTCCGTCTTCATACTCATCCGCAACTGCTCTTCCCAGTTTTGGGTCATTGGTAATCATTGCATCTGTTCCGTTTTCACACAACAAACGCATATGTTCTTCTTCATTCACCGTCCATACGTGTACTTTCAGCCCATATCTGCTGCATTCTGCAAAAAAATCAGGATACTGCACATTATAAACAGCCGGATGTAGCGCATCCGCTTTCACCGTTTTTTTTGCATACGAAACAACATCTATCATACCATCCTGATACAGCAGACCGGTCATTGCATCCGGCTTCAAACGTTTGATTTTGCGGATGCTGTAATGATTAAAAGAAGAATAAATGACACGTTCCTGCATTCCCATCTGTTCAGTCAAATCCAACACCTGTTCCTCAAGTTCCGGATAGAAAACAACCCCCGTTTTTAATTCTACGTTGATCGTTAAGTTTGTCGGCCGAATCAGCTCATAGACTTCCTCCAGCGTTGGGATATACTGTGTTCCGTATTGTGAAAAGCGCTGGTTCACATTAATCTTTTTTAATTTTTCATACGTATAATCTTTCACCCAGCCGGAAGCACTGCTGACGCGGTCGACCATTTCGTCATGAATCACAACAAGCTTCCCATCCTTTGTCTGCTGCACATCCAGTTCAATGCCGTCCGCTTTTAATTCTACTGCTTTTTGAAATGCTTCCAATGTGTTTTCCGGTGCATAAGCACTGGCTCCCCTGTGAGCCCATACAAGTGTTTTTTTCATCCCATCATTACCTTTATTCTTTATTCTAAATATATTTTCTATACATCATAAGCCTGAAACTTCTATCTGTTACCTGTTCCTTTCGTTTTCACAATATGAAATCCAAAAGTCCTTTCAGACCTTCTTTTTCATAAATCTCACGATAATACCTTACTTCATCCCGGATCAGCTCATCAATGACCCGCATTCCAAGCAGCTCCACCGGAGCACAATCGTCTGTCAGCAAATAGTCGCCTGGCTCATATGCTGCCAAACGCTCTGCCGTTCGATCCATCAGATCTGCAAGGTCACTGTCCGATGTAAGCGCCATCTGATCCTGCATCACTTCTAAAATATCCGGTGAAGCAGAAGCAAACAGTTCCCGGTTTGTAGAGCCTGTTACATCTGCCGTATAAACAGAATCAAAAACATGGCTGATCGTATCCGCAAGATATTCGTTCATACTTCCTTCCTGCGTCGTGCGCATATTCATATTGACAACCATCACGCCGTCTTCTTTTAAATGTGACTTTACCATTGTAAAAAATTCCACGGACGACATCTGAAAAGGGATCGTAATATCCTGATAAGCATCTACCATAATCACATCATATTTATGATCTACAACGTTTAAATATGCACGTCCGTCATAAGCTGCTACCGGCACATCTTCGGGAAGCGCAAAATACGTTCTGGCAAGATCTGTAATCTTTTCATCTATTTCCACGCCTTCCATACGCACATTTGGAAAATACCGCTTACACTGCGTGGCAAAAGTTCCGGTTCCCATTCCAAGAATCAGCACATCCAGACGCTCTTTTTCATAGACGCCCGCCATAAACGGAGCCGCCAGCGCGTAATCGTAATACATTCCTGACAGGCTGTTATCTTTTTTCAAAATCGACTGCACGCCAAACAGCACATTGGTAGATAAGATCACGCTGTTTTCATCTTCCTTTACCTGCAAATAATTATAGACCGATTCCCCCTCATAAGAAAGGTCTGTTTCCCAAAACGCAAAACTGTCTGACCTTCCCGCCAGACAACAGACCAGAAACAAGATCACACCGAATGCAGCGCCTTTGCCGCCTTCCTTTACGGAAATAAAATAAACCAGCGCAAGCAGCAGCAAAATACCGGCAAAAATAAGAAATGTAACCGAAGCGCCAACGGCCGGGATTGTGACAAAAGTCGGCAAAAACGTTCCAAGAATACTGCCGATCGTATTCGATGCATTCAGCATTCCTACGATCTTTCCATTATCTTCCAGACTATCCACCGTATATTTCACGAGGGAAGGCGTCACTGTCCCAAGCAAAAACAGCGGAAACACAAAAATTACCATACAGGCAAAAAACGCCGCCAAAATTAAAAAATTACTGTTTACCGTAAAAATAAGCAAAGCTGAAATGCCCAGTATCAAATATTTTCCAACAACCGGAATTGCCGCAATCCATATGGCCGCCACGATCATTCGTTTGTACAGCTTTCCGGGATCGGGATTTTTATCTGCCGTCCTGCCTCCGTATATGTTGCCAAGAGCCATTGCGATCATAATCGTACCGATAATGATCGTCCATACGATCTGTGAAGAACTAAAATAGGGAGCAAGCAGGCGGCTTGCCCCTAATTCCACTGCCATTACGGACATACCTGCAAAAAACTCTGTCAGATACAGATATGTCTTATTTTGTAAAATACGTGCCTGTTTCATTCTTACTGCCTTTCTTTTTGCTTCAGACAAACCATATCACACGTCTGTCCGTTTTTATTATCATAACAAATTATGGAAGTTATGGCAATCCTTGTTTTCTGTTCTTTTTTATGACGAACAAAGGGCGTTACTATTCACGGGGTGGACAAGTAACAAAGCAACTGTTTAGACAAAGTGTTGCTTTTGGGCCTCCCGGACGCCGGATGAGGGAATCGGCCCTGTCTCATTGTTCCGGTTTCCAGAACGTAAGAATCCCTAAGCATTCTGCATTTAAGTTGTGGTGCCGGACGGACGCGGCGCCTAATTCGCCCTGGCTTAACGCCAGCAGCTAAAGGCGCCGCTACGGCTTCGCCGCCTGTGTTTCGAGCAGAATACTAAGGGCTTCTAACATTCTTCCAAAGTCACAATGAGACAGGGCCGATTCCCTCATCCAGCTGACTTTCTAAAGCATTACACATAATTGCT